>CAZRNL010000153.1:0-7180 GCA_964601395.1 uncultured Silicimonas sp.
CTTCGGCATCACCGCCGCCGGCGGCACCGGCCATTACCTTGCGCAACTGATGGTCAATGGAGAAGCCGAGATCGACATGGCGAGCCTTGACCCCAAGCGTTATGGCACATGGATGACGACCGAGTTTGCGGCGCGCAAGAACGAGGAGTGCTATTCCCACGTCTTCATCCTGCATCATCCGGACGAGGAACGCCCGGCCTGCCGCCCGCTGCGGACTGCGCCGGTCTATGACCGCCAGAAAGCGCTTGGCGCTCAGTTCGGTCAGGTGAACGGTTGGGAACGGCCAAACTACTTCGGTCCAAAGGACGCGCCCGAAAGCTTCGACCACGACGCGCGGTCGTTCCGTCGTGGCGGCTGGTGGGACTATGCCAGGTCCGAGGCCGAAGCGATCCGAGAGGGTGTGGGCATGGTCGATGCTACCGCCTTCACCAAACACCTGGTCCGCGGACCGGGCGCGACGGCATTCCTCGACTATTTCACATGCAACAGGCTTCCGAAGGTCGGGCGCATCAACTTAACCTATGCGCTGACAAGCCAGGGCACGACACGTACCGAATACACCATCGTTCGACTGGCGGAGCACGAGTACTATCTGGTGTCTGCGGGCGCGTGGACAGATTATGATGGGGATTTCCTGAGAAAATCTGCCGAGGACTTCATGTCTGCGGGTGGTGGATGGGTCGATATCCACGATGTCACGACACAATGGGGCGTGTTTGCGATTGCGGGGCCCAATTCGCGCGCAGTCCTGAACGAACTGGTCAAGGACGCAACACCCGAGACCGTCCTGTCGAACAAGCGCTTCCCCTGGCTGTCGTATCGCGACATCGAGCTTGGCATGTGCCCGGTACGTGCCGTGCGTGTCGCTTACACCGGCGAACTTGGCTGGGAACTGCATCACCCGATCGAAATGCAGAGGTATCTCTGGGACCAGTTGATGAGCGCGGGCGAAAAGCACGGGCTGAAACTGGTGGGCGCGCGCGCACAGAATTGGCTTCGGCAGGAGAAGTCCTATCGCGCGTTCGGTAATGAGTTGGGACGTGACGCGACGCCGCTGGAAGCCGGGCTGAACCGCTTTGTCGATATGGACAAGGATTTTCACGGCAAAGCGGCGATGGAGAAGACCGGAATCCGCTCGTTGTGCGTGACACTTCTGATCGACGGCCCTGACGATGCTGACCCATGGGGCCGCGAGGCGCTTTATGACGGGGACATACGTGTCGGTCGGTTGACTTCGGGCGGATACTCGGTGGCCTTCGGAAAGTCGATCGGAATGGGATATGTGAAGCCTGACCGTGCCGAGCCCGGAACGAAACTGAAGGTCAGGTTGCAGAACCGGCTATGGGACGCGACCGTGACAGAAGACAGTCCTTATGATCCGCAGAACGAGAAAATCCGACAAGACGGCTGACGCCGCCAAGCGGGTTCGGGCAGGGGATGCCCTGACCTCTCGGCAACAAGGCAGCCGAGGGGCGCAAGGCGGATGCGCAGTTCCTTCTCAGGCCCGAGACCCAGTGGCTCAACACGATGATCCCCAGACGGCTTGTCTTTGCGTGGAATGTGCGCATCCGCCGATTGACGAAGCATCGGCTCGCGGTCTGATCAGGCAACAAAAAAGCCCCGTCAAAGCGGGGCTCTTGTCAGAAACCAGTCCCGAGGATCAGGCGGCGGCCTGAGCCTTCACGATTTCCTTCTTGATCTTCAGGGCGTTATCGCTCAACTCGGCGTCTTTCGCCTTGAGCAGATACGCGTCCAGCCCACCACGGTGGTCTACCGTACGCAGCGCGGACGACGACACCTTCAGGCGGAACGTCCGGCCCAGAGATTCCGACATAAGCGCGGTCTCGGTCAGGTTCGGCAGAAACCGGCGCCTGGTTTTGTTGTTGGCGTGGCTGACATTGTTGCCAGTCATTGGGCCTTTTCCGGTCAGTTCGCAGCGGCGCGACATGGGTTCACCTTTGTTTTTCGTCTCGAATCCGAAGACCGTCGCGGCCTTCGTCAATACAAACGGGCAGCGCCATTGGCCCTGCCCAAGAATCCGTCAGCGGGGGATATGAGGAAATCAGTCGAGCGTCAAGGCCGGAAACTCCTCGGAGAACGCCATACAAGGCACCAGCCAGCACTTCGAGACTGCCACGCATCCGCGCGCCCCGGAACCGAAATCGGCCCGCCGCGCTGCCACTAAGCGCCAGATGTCTCACTGCGATCTTGCGTCAATCGTGCCAGGACTTCGGCGGCAGCTGAGCCAGGTGTGCGCAAGCCTTTGGCTACTGCATCGCGCAACTCGTCCATCATCTGCTCTGAATTCGGGTCGGTCTGCAATCGCCGCATCAGACCCTGGAGCACTTCGTCCTCGAACCAGGCGCGCGCCTGAGCCGAACGGCGGTCAGTCCAGTAGCCAGTCCCCCTACGATACTCGGCCAGCTCTCGCATCGCGCTCCAGGCTTCGGACAGTCCGTAGCCCTCCACCGCAGAAACGGGCATCGCCTTTGGAAAACCCTGCGGATCGCCTTCGCGCTTCCGAAGAAGCCGAAGCGCGCCGGCGTAGTCGGCCACCGTGCGGTTCGCGGTCGATTTCAGATCTCCATCGGCCTTGTTGACAAGGATCAGATCGGCGCTTTCCATGATGCCGCGCTTCACACCCTGCAACTCGTCGCCGCCTGCTGGGGCGAGAAGCAGAATGAAGAGATCGGACATCTCGGCAACCATGGTTTCGGACTGCCCGACACCGACTGTCTCGATTATTACAACGTCGAACCCGGCAGCTTCGCAGAGGGCGACTGCGTCCCGCGTGCGGCGCGCTACACCTCCGAGCTGGGTCTGGTTGGGAGAAGGACGGATAAACGCATCGGGATCGCGGGCGAGACGTTCCATACGGGTCTTGTCGCCAAGTATCGAACCTCCCGAACGGGTCGAAGACGGATCGACGGCGAGAACGGCAACGCGAAGCCCTTGACCGGTCAACATGCATCCGAAAGCCTCGATAAAGGTCGACTTACCGACGCCTGGCGTGCCGGACAGTCCGATACGCAGCGCCTGGACGTCGGGATCGGACAATGCTTGTAGAAGCGCGTCGGCCTTTGCGCGGTGATCGGCGCGGCCGCTTTCGACAAGCGTGATTGCACGAGCGAGAGCACGGCGATCACCGCGTCGGATAGCCTCGGCCAGGGTCTTCGTTTCGTCGCTCATCGGCGGCGACCTTGGCCTCTGGCACGGGACCTGTCCAGTCACTGATTGGAGTGTATCGAAACCCGATGCCTCTGCGTATTTCAGGCAAGATGACGCCTGGGGCTGGCAACGCGCGGCGCCTGAGGTATGGCAGAGACATGGAACCGCTTCCCATAGATGACGTTCTGCCCGACCTGGTCGCCGCGCTTCAACGCGATGCGATGGCCGTTTTGCAGGCACCACCCGGCGCAGGCAAGACGACACGAGTTCCATTGGCGATGCTGAACGCCAATCTGACGCAGGGTCGCATCGTGATGCTGGAGCCGCGGCGGCTGGCCGCACGGGCGGCGGCCGCGAGAATGGCCGGAACTCTTGGCGAAGAAGTCGGGCGAACTGTCGGATATCGCATTCGCGGAGAGGCGCGTGTGTCGAATGCGACGCGCATCGAGGTCGTGACAGAAGGAATTCTGACGCGGATGATCCAGTCCGATCCCGGACTGGACGGCGTCGGAGCCCTGATATTCGACGAGTTCCACGAAAGGTCGTTGAATGCCGACCTCGGATTGGCGTTGGCTCTGGAAATTCGTAGCGCGGTTCGCGAAGATCTGCTCTTGCTCGCCATGTCAGCGACACTGGATGCCGCCCCGGTCGCCGAGCTCATGGGCGGGGCCCGCGTCGTCACTTCGGACGGTCAAGGCTTCCCGGTGGAAACCATCTGGCTGGATCGTCCACTATCAAAAGACAAGCGGTTCGAAACTTCGGTCGTGGAAATTGTCTGCCGGGCAGCCCGTGAATCCGAGGGTGGAATGCTGGCATTCCTGCCCGGCGAGGGAGAGATACACCGCGTGACTGCGGCTCTGGCCGGGCAATTGCCGGGCGTTGATGTCCTGCCCCTCTACGGAGCGATGCCGTTCGAGGCGCAGCAGCGCGCGCTCGGACCAGTCGAGGGACGCAAGCTGGTGCTGGCGACCGCAATTGCCGAAACCTCGTTGACGATACCCGATATCCGTATCGTGATAGACGCCGGACGAGCGCGACGGGCGAGGTTCGATCCCGGTTCCGGCATGTCGCGCCTTGTGACCGAGAAGGTCACGCGCGCCGAGGCCGAACAACGGCGGGGACGCGCGGGACGCGTGGCAAGCGGCACCTGCTGGCGGATGTGGACAAAGGGCGAGGAAGGGGCGCTCGCGGCCTATCCACCAGCCGAGATCGAGGCTGCGGACCTGGCGGGCCTTGCGCTGGAACTGGCAGAATGGGGATCCGCAGACCTGCGGTTCCTCACCCCGCCCCCCGAAGGCGCCATGACCGAGGCGCGAACACTGCTAATGGGGCTGGGCGCGCTCGATGCGGGCGGGAAGATCACCGGGCACGGCAGGGTGCTGGCGCGGATGCCGCTGCATCCGAGACTGGCGCATATGCTTGCCACTTCGGGGAAAAATGCCGCGATGCTGGCAGCGCTGCTGACCGATCGGGATCCGCTTCGCGGGAGTGGCGCCGACCTGTCGCTTCGGATCGCAGCGCTCAGGGGCAGTAGACGCGAGCCGAAGCTGGATCGCATCCGAACCGAGGCCAAGCGGCTGGAAAGGCTGGCGGGAGACACACGGATAGCGGATGCCGCCGAACAGGTGGCTCTGGCCTATCCTGACCGGATCGGCCAGCGGCGGCCGGGCGACGATCCGCGGTGGCATCTGTCGGGTGGCAAGGGTGCAAGAATGGATGCGTCCGATCCGTTGGCAGGACAGAAGTATCTGGTTGTGACAGACACCGACGGGCATCCGACCGAGGCAACGATCCGGCAGGCCGTGGCAATCTCCGAGTCGGCCTTGCGAAGCGTTCTGGAAGAGAACATCGAAGTCCTGCGCTCAGCCGAGTGGTCGCGGCGTCAGGGGAGGGTCGAGGCGCGGATTGAAGAGAGGTTGGGAGCGATCGCGTTGAGCTCGAAGCGTTGGCACGATGTGCCGGACACTTTGCTTTCGGCCGCGATGCTCGAAGGAGTCCGGGAGTTGGGGTTCGGATTCTCCGAGGCTGCGGAACGGTTCAGGGCTCGAGTCAGGCTGGTGCGTGCGGCGGGCCACGATCTGCCGGACATGGAAGACAACGCGCTGCTGGCGAGGCTGGAGGAATGGCTTCTGCCCTATCTTTCAGGTGTGAGGACGACCCAGCACTGGAGAGCCTTCGACGTCCTGCCGGCGCTTCGGGCGATGCTGGACCATGGGCAGACACGGACACTGGACCGGGAGGCACCAGCTGCGTTCGTGACCCCGCTGGGAAGAAGCATCGCCATCGACTATTCAAGTGAAGTTCCCGAAATCGCGTTGCGCTTGCAGGAAATGTTCGGAGTTACGAAGCATCCGGTCGCGGCGGGGCAGCCGTTGCGGATCACGCTCCTGTCACCTGCGGGGCGACCGGTTCAGACGACGATGGACCTGCCCAGTTTCTGGTCCACGTCCTATGCCGAGGTCAGGAAGGACATGCGCGGGCGCTATCCCAGGCATCCCTGGCCGGATGACCCGACAATGGCAGATCCGACGCTGCGGGCCAAACCGCGCAAGGGTTGATGATGATACGAAGCTGCGGGCAGCGAGCCAAAGATTGAGCGCTGTGTGTCGGCGTGTGGGACCAATGCTCGACGCCGGTGTTGCGAGTGTAAGGTTACCGTTCCGCTTCCAGGTGCCGCGCATTACCACCGGTCGAGCGCTGCCTCGTCCTCGTTCTTCGCCGAGACCCACTCCTCACCATCCGTGCCGTACTCCTTCTTCCAGAACGGAGCACGGCTTTTGAGGTAATCCATCAGGAACTCGGCGGCAGCGAATGCATCGGCCCGATGGCGGGCGGCGGTGGCGACCATCATGATCTGGTCACCCGGCTGCATCGCGCCGTGGCGATGGATGATCATCGCGTCGGCCAGGGACCATCGACCGGCAGCGTCGGCGAGAATTTTCTCAAGCGCCTTTTCGGTCATGCCGGGATAATGCTCGATTTCCATCCGAGTGAGAGTGCCGCCTTCATCGCGCACAAGACCGGAGAATGTGACGATGGCCCCTGCCCCGCTGGCGCGAGCCGTGAACGCGTCGATCTCGGCGCCCATGTCGAAGGATTCGGTTTGGACGCGGACCGTCATCCGCCGGTCATCGGCGGAAAGAAGGCCACTTCCCGAGCATTCGCAAGCGGCGCATTCATCCCGACAAGCTCCTGATCGACGGCGGCGCGGATGGCCGCCATGTCGGAGAAGGCCAGAGCGTGAGCTTCGGATCGCGCCTTCAGTTCCTCGATCAGGGCGGCCACGGTGGCGGCGTCCGTATCGATCCGCTCCTTCGGCGCGCCGATCCTTTCGCGTAGCCACGCAAAGTAAAGCACGTCGATCATTTCGGGTCCTTCAGGTGCGGCAGGGACTTCCGAAAATAGTCGAAGCCAGTCAGAAGCGTCAACGCTGCGGCAATCCAAAGCAGGGCCACACCTCCCCACCATGTAATCCAATAGGCCTGGTGGACGAGGCGCAGGTGCAGGGGATCGCTTCCGCCGCCCAGGATCTCGGCAATGATCGAGGCGTCCATGCCGATGCTGCGCTCCATGAACATATGCTCGAAGATGCCGGTGCCGAAGAGGACACCGATAGCGACCATCTGCGCCGTGGTCTTCCACTTGGCGAGCTTGGTGACCTTGAGCGTTCCGGCCGTATCGCCCAGGAACTCCCTAAGTCCCGAGACGAAGACCTCGCGGAAGATGATGAAAGTCGCGGGGACGAGAATCCATGGGTCCATTCCATCCGGCCTGTGAACCCCGGAAAGGCCCGCAATCAGCAGAAGCGCGATGACGACCATCGCCTTGTCGGCAATAGGATCAAGCATCGCGCCGATTTTTGATTCCTGCTTCCAGAGTCGCGCAAGATAGCCATCGAACCAGTCGGTTATGGCGGCCCCCACGAAGAGGATCAGCGCAAACCAGTCGGCCCAGGGACGCGTGAAATACAGAAACAGCAGGACGACGCCTGGTGCTGCCAGAAGGCGTAGGG
>CAZRNL010000154.1:0-5389 GCA_964601395.1 uncultured Silicimonas sp.
CGGCGTGGGACCGATGGCGGGACAGGCGCATCATTTCCTGAAATACGCCCCAGGCCTGGCGACACCGCACGTCCTGCCCTATGCCCAGAACCGCTACCGGGCGGAGGTGGGCCGCCTCTACCGGGTCCTCGACACCCAGCTGAAGGACCATGAGTTCGTTGCCGGCGACTATTCCATCGCCGACATGGCGATCTGGCCCTGGGCACAGAACTGGTCCGGGCAGGAACAGACCCTCGACGACAAACCGCACTTTTCCCGCTGGCTTGATGCGGTGTGGGCGCGCGCCGCGGTAAAGCGCGGCAAGGCTGTGGGCGAAGAGCATCGGAACCGCCCCCAGACCGAAAAAGAGAAGGCTGCTTCAAACCGTATCCTCTTCGGTCAGAAGTAGCGCCGCTCAACCTTCCTTAAGCCTTTTTCGGCAAGACTTCGTGCTGCGGAAACTTGCCGCATGACTTCAGGGGCGCGCCGATGATGATGACCCAGACCTTTAACCGGCGGCATTCGCCCAACCGCCGAAAGACGCGGGTTCCGGCGCGGGTCCAGACCGACGACCGCGTATTGTCGGTCGTGATCCTCGATATCAGCTACGAGGGCATGAAGCTGGCGACCCCGGAACGCATCGAACCCGGGATGCCGGTCACCATCGAGGCGCTCGATGCCAGGGTACCTGCAATCGTGCATTGGTCCAGCAACAGACGGGCCGGTGTTCACCTGCTGGACAGGCTGGACCGGGAAACGCTGATCGCGCTTGAAACCGCCGAAGATGAGCTTGCGGAGTTCAGGTAGCGGTATTTGTTTCATCCTTGGACACAATACCAGGCACTACCGGCACATTGCTTCCAATCTACCGTCTCAGAATCCGCTCGGCTCGCCCATATTTGGCCATACTGGCCTGATATGTCGCTCGAAGTTTAAGGAGTTCCTAGTGATGACTTTGGTTCTGGCAGCGACAAAGAACAGATCGAACGTCGATCTCGTCAACCATTCCACAGACTGGGGTGTTACCGTCTCGGAAGTTCGGGGCAAGCGCAGTCTTGGCATGAGGTGCCTTGCCATTGCGGGCTACATGACCCTGTTCGCCGGATCGATCTTCGCCATTCCGATCTTGGCCGGCCTCACCTTCTTCTCTGCGACCGAGGGACTCCTTGCAGAGATCGGCACCGTCGCCCTGATCGTGGTCCTCGCGGTCTTCTTCAATGCACAATCGCGCAAGGGTCCGAAGAACTCGCTTCAGATCGACTATGCCGCCGAGGAAGTACGCCTTGGCTCCGTGAACGCCTACGGTGCCTTCGTCCGCCACCGCGTCTGCCCGTTCCGCCAGATCGCAGCTGTCTCTATCGATACATCCGTCGCAGATGCCCCCAGTCTCTGCCTGACCATGAACTCAGAGACGGCGACAATCCGCTTCACCAACACCAATCCTGCTCAACTTGCCGAGATTGCGTCACGGATCTCCGCTGCGAGTGAAGTCGCCAAGGCCGCCCCTGTCCGGTCGCGCATCCAGAGCAGTCTGAATGGCTTTCAGGCAAGCGTCCGCGAAGTCAGTCACCGCGTCAGGTCACGCGTCACGTCGAGTTTTGCCTGAACCCGTCCGTCAGGTCTTGTCGTCGTCGATGATCATGTAGCGCTGAAGCGTCATGATCTGAGACCAGAGGAACACGAACATCACGATCGGGAACCCGAAAGTCTCGATCTTGACCCAGGCGTCGGTCGACATCGTCCGCCAGACCACCTCGTTCGCAACAGCCAGCCCCGCGAAGAACAACGCAAGCCGCCAAGTCAGCTTCATCCAGCCTTCGTGTGTCATCGGCAAGAACTCGGCCATGATCCAGGCAAGATAACTGCGCCCCTGCAGAAGGCCGATGCCCAGGATCGCGGCAAAGAGCCCATAGACCAGCGTCGTCTTGATCTTGAAGAACCGCTCGTCGTTGAACCAGACCGTCAAGCCGCCGAACAGGACCACCATCACGATTGTGAAAACCTGCATCCGGCTGAGTTTTCCGGTCAGTTTCCAAAGCACGGCGATGGACGCCAGAAGGATCGGCACAAACGCTGCCGCCGCGACGATGAAACCGGAATACTCCGTCCCGCCAAAAAGATAGACTTCATCCTTCATGTAAACGTAGGCCACGAAGAACAACAACGGCGGACCCAGTTCCAGGGCCTGCTTCAACACCGGATTGATCTCTTTTTCACTCATATACCGCGTCCCGTTCCTGCCTGATCGTCCGGTAGAGATAGGCCGTCAACGCTTCGGGTAAAAGCGCCGAGTGTCCGAGAACGTCAGACCTCGTCAGGAAAATGCTTGATCGTCAGCCGGATCGGGTTTGGAGCCGCCTGTCCCAGACCGCAGATCGAGGCGTCCGCCATCGCCTGGCACAGTTCCTCGAGCAAAGGCTGGTCCCAGCGATCCGCCTGCATCAGCTTGACCGCCTTCTCGCACCCGACGCGGCAGGGGGTGCATTGCCCGCAGCTTTCGTCCTCGAAGAAGCGCAGCATGTTCAACGCCGCAGCCTTGGCGCTGTCCTTGTCCGACAGCACGACGACAGCCGCCGATCCGATGAACGATCCAAGCGGCTGCAACGTGTCGAAATCGAGCGGCACGTCATTGATCGACGCCGGCAACAGCCCCGAGGAAGGCCCGCCCGGCTGATAGGCCTTGAACACGTGTCCCTCGGCCATGCCGCCGGCAACCTCGATCACGTCCGTTATCGTGGAGCCTGCGGGCAAGAGATGGACACCCGGCGCCGCCACCCGGCCCGACACCGAATAAGAGCGGAGCCCCTTGCGCCCGTTCTTCTCGACCGACGACAGGACCTCCGGTCCTTCGCGCAGAACCCGTGCGATCCAGTGCAGCGTCTCGACGTTGTGCACCAGTGTCGGACGGTCGAAGATACCGACTTCCGCCACATAGGGAGGCCGGTGGCGTGGCAATCCGCGCTTGCCCTCGATCGATTCGATCATCGCGCTCTCTTCGCCGCAGATATAGGCCCCCGCCCCGCGCCGCAGGTCGATGTATCCCGGCGCAACGACGCCCGCCGCTTCCAGGGCCGAGATCTCGCGCTGCAGAATCTCCAGCACAGCCGGATATTCGTCGCGCATGTAGATGAAGCACCGCTCGGCCTCGACAGCCCAGGCCGCGACCAACATGCCTTCCAGCATCAGGTGAGGCACGCGTTCGAGATAATAGCGGTCCTTGAATGTACCGGGCTCGCCTTCGTCGCCGTTCACCGCCAGGAAACGTGGTCCTGCGGCGCTGCGGACGAAGCCCCATTTCCGCCCCGAGGGAAACCCCGCGCCGCCCAGGCCGCGCAGGCCTGAACCCAGGATCGTCGCCTGCACGTCTTCCCAGCTCCCTCCAGACCTAAACTTCAAGAACGTCTCATAACCACCTGATGAACGGTAGGATTCTAATCCCTCATACTTTGGAATGTGCGCATCGGTATCGCCCGCCGCGATCGCCGCCATCACCTTCTCGGGCGTGGCATGGTCGATGTGGTTGTGTCCAAGTTCAAGCGTCGGCGCCGCGTCGCACCGCCCCATGCAGGGCGCGCGCAGAATCCGGACGCGGGCGGGATCGGTGCCCGTCTCCAGCGCCGCCTTCAAGGCGGCGGCCCCTGCGATTTCGCACGACAGCGAGTCGCACACCCGGATCGTCAGCGCGGGCGGCGGCGCCTCCCCTTCCTTCACGAGATCGAAATGTGCGTAGAAGCTCGCCACTTCCCACACTTCCGCCTGCGAAAGCCGCATCTCCTCGGCAAGCGCCCGCATATGCGCCGCGGAAAGATGCCCATGCGCGTCCTGGATCAGGTGCAGGAACTCGATCAGCAGGTCGCGCCGCCGGGGTCTCGTCCCCAGCCACGCCCGAACTTCGGCCAGGGCGGCATCGTCCAGTTGCCGCCCCTTCGGCGTCCGACGTCCCTTGCCCTTGCCCGATTTCCAGACGCCCTTGCGATCTTCCAGCGTCATCGACGCCATCCTCCTGCCTGTTCCGAAGCCTGAATACCCGTTTGACGAAACATGAACAGGGTCAAATGCGACATCCCGCACCCCGCTTCCGGTCTGGTCTGGTCAGACGGCATGTCCCGTGCGAAACTGGCGAAATGTATCGTTTGCTTGCAGTCCTTGTCTCGCTCGGTCCTCTTGCTGCGACGGCCGCCGAGATTCCCTTGTCGCCGGAAGCGTTCGAGGCCCGCGTGACCGGGCGGACCCTGACCTATTCCAGCGACGGCCAGGACTACGGGGCCGAGGAATACCTGGAAGGCCGACGTGTTCGCTGGTCCTTTCTCGACGGCGAATGCCAGGAGGGCTTCTGGTACGAAGCGGGCGATCAGATCTGCTTTGTCTACGAAGACATCCCCGGCCCCCAGTGCTGGCAGTTCTACGAGCGGGGGTCACGGCTTCTGGCACGGTTCGAGAACGACCCCGAACGGACCGAACTCTACGAGACCGCCAGCAGAAGCGAACCTCTGATGTGCCTCGGCCCGAAAGTCGGTGTCTGACGCCGCGCCCCGAGAACCGGCGCGTTTCATCTTGCTTCAAATACGCAATGTCGCCGAGGGTGACGACCGCTTGCGTTCAGAAGAGAGTTCCCTGCCCGGGCCTCTCGCCCTTACCCGGAACCGCCTCTGCACGCACCCGTCCGTCCCGGAACTCGATCTCAAGCTCGCCATGCGCCGCCGCGGCGCTGGTGACGACGCTCTCGCCCGTACGCACAACCGCATATCCCCGCGCCAGCGTCGCCTGGTAGCCAAGACTTCGCCGCACCCGGTCCAGCGTTTCCAGTCGTTCGCCAAGCGACACAAGACGGGACACAAACACATGTCCCAGCCGCGGTGCCACGCGGTCAAGATCATTTCGTCGTCGCGCCAGTCGCTCGCGGATCGGCTCGACTCTCAACCGGGCGGCGACAGCGACCAGACGCTCGCCCTTCCGCAATGTCGCGCGCACGAGACCCGGCTCCAGCCGTCCCGCGCGTTCTTCCAGCCGGCGACGCTCCGCATCGATTCGCGCCCGGAGGGCTGACGGTCGCAATGCGCCGTCGAGCGCCGTCAGGGCGGCCCGCTTGCGCTCCACCATCAGGCCTAGCGACCGCTCGAGGGCATCCTCCGCCCGGTCGAGCCTCTGGCGCGGATCGCTCAGCAAGGCACCGGGCTTCGGCAGGATGCGCGACAGATCCGACAGCCGCTGCCGCCGCCGCTCGACGCCTTGCCTCACGCCGCGCGCCATCCGAGCCTCCTGCTCGCGCACCCAGCCCAGCAGATCCAGCCGAACCGGCACCGCCATTTCGGCCGCCGCCGTGGGTGTAGGGGCGCGCCTGTCCGAAACGAAATCTATCAGCGTCGTGTCCGTCTCGTGCCCCACAGCCGAGATCAGGGGAATGTCAGAC
>CAZRNL010000154.1:5399-7155 GCA_964601395.1 uncultured Silicimonas sp.
CGATCTCCTCGTTGAACCCCCAGAGATCCTCGATCGACCCGCCGCCACGCGCCACGATGATCACGTCCGGGCGTGGCAGCGCCCCGCCCGGCGTCAGCGCATTGAAGCCACGAATCGCGTTGGCCACTTCGGGCGCGCAGGACTGGCCCTGCACGGCGACCGGCCAGATCAGAACCTTGCGGGGGAAGCGCTCGCGAAGCCGGTGCAGGATGTCGCGGATCACCGCGCCGGAGGGCGAGGTCACGACCCCGATGATGTCGGGCAGGAACGGCAGGGGTTTCTTGCGTTCCGCCGCGAACAGCCCTTCGGCCTCCAGCGCCTTCTTGCGCTTCTCAAGCATCGCCATTAGCGCGCCTTGCCCGGCGACGGCCATCTCCTCGACATTCATGTTGTACTTCGACTGCGCGCCGAAGGTGGTCAGCCGCCCGGTGACGATGACCTCCAGCCCCTCTTCGGGAGTGACCGACAGTTGCGAAACCTGCCCCTTCCAGGTCGTGCAGGACAGGACGTTCTTGTCGTCCTTGATGTCGTAATAGAGATGACCCGAGCGCGCGACGAACACACGTCCGATCTCACCCCTGACGCGGATACGCCCAAACTCCCCTTCGATCACGCGTTTGACGGCTCCCGAGATCTCGCTGACCGTGAACTCCGGCGCGTTGTCGCCCGCCTGATCTTCGAAAAGGTCCATCGTCAATCTCCTCCAGCGCCGCATCCGCCGCGTGCCCATCCTCCGACATCGGCACAGCAACCGCCAGCACCCGAATACCGCGATGACAGGAGGGCGGTCGCGAATCCCACAATCTCCAGGCTGGAACGGCAGGCGGGTCGCCAAAGTCTTCGGTTCTGCATCTTGCCAGCCATTGTGTTTTCGTATTTCACCACCACCATATCCAGCGGAGTGCCGATAGTGAACATCCTGATCCTCGGCGGCGGCGGGCGTGAACACAGCATCGCATGGGCCGTCATGCAGAATCCGAAATGCGACAAGCTGATCGTCGCTCCCGGCAACGCAGGCATTGCGGCCATCGCCGAATGCGCCGCGCTCGACATCCTCGACGGCGAGGCAGTCGTGGCTTTCGCCGAGGCCGAAGCCATCGACTTTGTCATCGTCGGCCCCGAGGCTCCGCTTGCCGCAGGCGTCGCCGACGATCTGCGCTCCGCAGGCTTCACCGTCTTCGGACCCTCCAGGGAAGCCTCCCGGCTTGAGGCATCCAAGCGGTTCACCAAGGAGATCTGCGACGCCGCCGGAGCGCCCACCGCAAGATGGGCCCGCTTCACGGAAGCCGAGCCGGCCAAGGCCTACATTCGCTCGGAAGGCGTGCCGATTGTCGTCAAGGCCGATGGCCTCGCCGCGGGAAAAGGCGTCATCGTCGCCATGACCGAAGATGAAGCGCTCGCCGCCATAGACGACATGTTTTCCGGCATGTTCGGGGAAGCGGGCGCGGAAGTCGTGATCGAAGAGTTCATGTCCGGCGAGGAGGCCTCGTTCTTCGTGCTCTGCGACGGTACCGACGCGCTCGCCATCGGCAGTGCGCAGGACCACAAGCGCGTGGGCGACGGCGACACCGGGCCCAACACCGGAGGCATGGGTGCCTATTCCCCCGCCCCCATCCTCACGGACGAAATCGCCGCGCTTGCGATGGACACTATCGTGCGTCCGACGCTGGCCGAGATGGCCCGGCGGGGCACGCCCTACCAGGGCGTCCTCTACGCTGGCCTGTGATGGTCGGCGGTTGTTCATCAGTTTTCTGAA
>CAZRNL010000155.1:0-7145 GCA_964601395.1 uncultured Silicimonas sp.
CTGCGGCGGTTGCCCTATATACCACGCAAAGCCGCGCTTAGAGACGAATGCCCCAGACTTCGAAAATCACGACATGCTGCTATTGTGGTTCGCGCGCTGCGCTGGTCCTGAGGGGGCAGTCTCGGCATGAGCTTGCATGTGGGAATTGTGGAGCACCGCTGCACGAGTTGAAGATGCTCCGCCTGGATACGAATGGCGACCAAGAGTTGGTCAGGCCTTCACCATCCCGTACAGGGCTTGCGAATCCGCGCCAGAAGTCGGGCGGCAAATCGAAGAAGCGGCAGCGAAGCCTGTCGCAGCGGTTCATGGCACGGTTGCGGGACACCGCCGATGATCTGCTGGACGATGTGTTCGACATCTTCGATTGATCCGGCCGCGGTAAGCATGGACCGTTCGTTACGACGCCTTAACCTCGATGTCTCGAAAAGCATGCGCCAGCGATGGGTTCGCGAGATCGAGAGTCTCATTGCCACCGGAGGTCAGAATCGGCGCGGCGCGCAGTCTGCATGGGTCTTGTTCATGTTCAGTTCACATTCGTGCGACATGATCTAAAAGTTCCGGCGCTGAACTCTATATGCAAGTCATGGACCGGGTTCGGAACACCCGATCCGATCACTGTCCCTCGTTCCGTGACTCACGCCCGCTTCACAGAAGCGGGCGTTTTTTTCGAGATTGGCTCGATACTTCGTGAAATCAGGAAGGATTGGCCGGTTTCGGCGGGCTCTTGGTCCCGGAACCCGCGCTTCCGACCGGGATAGGAATAATATTCTTCTCGACCTTCACGTGGCGCGACGACGTTCTTGCCGGCGCACTTGGAATCCGGCCTCGACTTCGTTAGATCGCGACGTCCGGTTGAGGGGATAGTCATGCTTTTTGAATCATTCGACACAGAGTTGTCGCCGGTCTTCGCGTCGGTCTTGTTCGGCGGCTTTCTGGGACTGGTCTTCGGGGCCGCTGCCCAGGCATCGCGCTTCTGTCTTCGGCGTGGCTTGGTGGGTGCCGGGAGCGAACGGTCCTCGGCGCTTGGCGTCTGGCTTACCGCCTTGCTGGTGGCCATTGTCGGTACGCAGGGAGCTATCTGGGCCGGACTGGTCGATTTTTCGGAACATCGTTTTGCCTCGGCAGGGGTGCCGGTGCTGGCAATCCTGGCCGGCGGGCTTCTTTTCGGCGCGGGCATGGTTCTCACTCGCGGATGCATTTCCCGCCTGACGGTGCTGAGCGCCACCGGGAACCTTCGCGCGCTCTTCGTAATTCTCACCTTCGCGGTCGTGGCCCATGCGACGCTGAAAGGCGTCCTGGCAGACGCGCGGGTGGCATTGGGATCGGTCACGGTCGACGCGGGAGACGCGGCGTTGTTGTCGGGTCTGCCCGGCGGCGCGCTTGTCTGGGGAGGCCTTCTGGCCGCGCTGATCGTGGCCGTCGTCCTGCGGTCTGGTGCGCAACCGTTCGAGTTGGGCCTGGCCGCAGTGATCGGGGCGCTGGTGCCGCTGGGGTGGATCGGCACGGGTTTCGTGCTTTACGACGAGTTCGACCCGATCGCACTTGAGTCGCTATCGTTTACCGCCCCCTGGTCCGACACGCTGTTCTGGGCGATCGCGTCCACCTCGATTCCGGCGGGTTTCGGCACCGGGCTTGTGGGTGGCGCGCTGCTGGGCAGCTTCCTGTCCGCAGCGGGTCGGGGCGAACTGGCGCTCGTCAGCTTTGCCGCGCCGGGCGAGACGCTGCGCTATCTGGGCGGCGGCGCGCTTATGGGGTTCGGCGGTGTTCTGGCCGGTGGCTGCACCCTTGGGGCCGGTCTGTCGGGCGTTGGCACACTTAGCCTGGCCGCCATTCTTGCACTCGCAGCGATCATGGCAGGCGGACGTATTACCGACCGCCTGCTTGACCGTCAGCCTTCGGGAACCGTGGCCGTTCCGGCAGAGTGATCACTCGGTCTTGCCGTCGTCGCGTTCCTGGATTCGACGCGCGTGGTAACGCTGAAAATCCTCCTCCGACTGGTCGAGATAGCGCTCTTCCATCACCCATGTGAACATATCCAGCGTGGTGCCGGGTCCGAAAGCGCCCGGCATCACGGCGACAGCCTGGTTGATCGCTGATCGGGAGGTGTCCAGTTCGGGCGGCAGGAAGACAATGGTCGGCGTGAAAAGTACGTTCCACTTCCGTGCAGCCGCCTTTTCCGTCAATTCCTCGCCGTCCGTGTCGACGATATCGATATCGCCGTGCAGGTTGAGCTGGATCGGGTAGTAGTATTCTTCGAGCAGGGCCTTGACCCTTTCGTCGGTAAAAGTCTTCTCGTGCATGTCGCGGCAGTAGATGCAACCGCGCTGCTCAACGAGAAGAACGACCCGCTTCCCTTCCGCCTGAGCCTCGGCGAAGTCTTCCTGCAAATCCTTGAACGTCTCGCGCAGCCATTCGGGTTTGTGCAACCCGTCGTCGCCCATCTCGACGGCAGCAGCGGGCAAGGCGAGACAAAGAGCGGTTATCAGTGCCAGAACGCGGTACATGTGAGTCCTCCCATACGAATGCACATAATCTAATACGTTTTTTGATCTTCGCATAGCGCTTGTGCGCTAGTCGATAGAAGACAAGTCGCCTAGGGTCGCGACACAGGAGAGCGTTTGTCATGCTTACAGGGAATAAAGCCGGCTATCCGAAGTCGACGAGGCGGCTACGCCTGGGGATGGTCGGTGGCGGGCGCGAAGGACTGGTGGGGCAATGGCACTGGATCGGAGCGCGTATTTCGAACCGCTGGGACCTCGTCGCGGGTGCCCCGTCGTCGGACCCGCACGCGGCCCTGGCTTCCGGGCGCGACTGGCACCTTTCTGACGATCGCATCTATTCGGATTGGCGCGACATGGCGCAAAGAGAAGCGGCGCGCAAAGACGGTATCGACGCGGTCGCCATCTGCACGCCCAACGGCACTCATCATGACATTGCCATGGCGTTCCTCGATTCCGGGATCGACGTGATCTGCGACAAGCCGATGACGCTGGAGATGGACCAAGCGCAGGCACTGAAAGCCAGGCAGGCCGAAACAGGCCTCGTTCTGGCCGTCACCTATCCCTACGCCTATCACCCGATGATCCGGCAGGCCCGTGCGATGATGGCCGCTGGCGCCATCGGGGCGCTGCGGCAGGTGATGGTCGAGTACGTTCAGGAACAGGCGGTGCTTCCGCCCGATCCATCGGCCCGGAAGACGCTCTGGAAGTCCGACCGTTCCGCTGTAGGACGCGCTGCGGTGACCGGCGACATAGGGACACATGCGCTGCACCTGCTGGAGTTCGTCGCGGGCGAACGCGTAGCGCGCCTGCGCGCGGACTTTCATGTCTGTGGCGCACCGAAGGACATGGACGATACCGCCTTCCTGAACCTTGCGATGGATGGTGGCGCTCCGGGGATGATGTGGGTCACACAGGCGGCAGTCGGGAATTTCTGTGGCCTCAGACTTCGGCTATATGGAACGACCGGCGGTCTGGAGTGGGATCAGGAGGCACCTGAACGTCTGCGCCACACGCGCCTGGGACAACCTGAACAGATCATCGTGCGTGGACATGGTTCCGGAATGCTGCCTGAAGCCGAGCGCATGATCCGTCTGCCGCGCGGTCATGGCGAGGCGCTGTCGGATGCCTGGGGCAATCTCTATACCGAGATCGCTCTGGCGGTCGAGGCGCGACGTGACGGGCGTGATCTTCCCGAAGGGCTTCTGGCTCTACCGGACGTTCACGCGGGTGCACGCGGAGTGGCTTTCATCCACGCCGCCGCGGACAGCCATGAGGCCGGTGGAAGCTGGGTGACACTGCCAGGAGACTAGCGCTGTCAAGCGAACCGCGCCCCGGCGGGAATGTGCCCAACATCCGCCGCTCGGCATGAAGGATGGCGGCAAAGGCGCCCCCTTCGAAGCGAATAGCCGCAGCGGTGGTGGAATGACCCCGCGATTTCCTGGAATCCGATGCCGCCGGTGGAATTTTCCGATTTATATCCGCGCGTTCGCCCCCTAGTCTGACGGGGAGCCCGTTGGGAGGCGATCGAGATGAAAACACAGGTGGCGATCATCGGTGCCGGGCCGTCCGGGCTTTTGCTGTCGCAGTTGCTGAACAGGGCGGGCGTCGAGACGGTTGTTCTCGAACGGGCCAGTCGCGAACATGTCCTGTCTCGCATCCGGGCCGGTGTGCTGGAGTCCGGCACTGTCGAGATCATGCGTCAGGCTGGCGTGGCCGACCGGATGGACCGGGAAGGCATCCCGCACGAGGGCTGTTTTCTGACCGACGACGACCTGATGGTCCGGATAAACTTCCATGAACTGACTGGCAAGAAGGTCATGGTCTACGGGCAAACCGAAGTCACCGCAGACCTTTATTCCGCGCAGGACTCTCTTGGAGCGACGATACTTCACGGTGTCGAGGACGTTGTTATTTCAGATCTCGAGACCGATGCGCCCTTTGTGGAGTTCACGCTGGATGGCAAGCGAGAACGGCTGGACTGCATCTACGTCGCGGGATGTGACGGTTTTCACGGCATCAGCCGCAAGACCATTCCCGAGGTGAAGCGCAACGCGTTCGAGCGGGTCTACCCGTTTGGGTGGCTTGGGGTTCTGTCGCGCACGCCGCCGGCCCATCACGAGCTGATCTACGCCAATTCAAGCAATGGCTTTGCGTTGGCATCGATGAGGAGCGAGACCTTAAGTCGGTACTACGTTCAGGTGCAACTGACTGACAAGGTTGAAGAATGGAGCGATGATCGGTTCTGGGAGAAGCTCAAGTCCTGCCTGCCCGCCGAGACCGCGGAGACCATGATCACCGGGCCCTCGATCGAGAAATCCATCGCGCCGCTGCGGTCCTTCGTCAGCGAACCGTTGCGATGGGGACGTCTGTTCCTGGTGGGAGATGCCGCCCATATCGTGCCGCCGACGGGGGCCAAGGGGCTGAACCTTGCGGCGTCCGACGTGCATTATCTGCACCAGGCGTTGATCGAATCGATCAAGGAAAACAACGATGTAGGGATAGATGCCTATAGCCAGCGGGCGCTTGCGCGGATCTGGAAGGCGATGCGGTTCAGCTGGCAGATGACCACCATGCTGCACAAGTTCGAGGGCGAGGACAGTTTCGCGGCCCAGATGCGCAAGGCGACGCTGGCGCATCTCGCGCAGTCCGAGACGGCGCGTCGAGACCTTGCCGAAAACTACATCGGCCTGCCGTTCTAGCGGCGCGGGCCGGCCTTCCGGATGGGCCAAAAGGGAACGTCGGTATCACGTCGGTATCACGTCGGTATTACGTCGGTATTCTTGTCGGTGCGCCCGAAATGCGCGCCAACGCCCCGGCAGTGGTCAAGAGAATTTGACTGGACGGACTTCGAGCGACGTTGCATTTCGGAGGGCACGCGTTCGGACAGTCCGGGTGCGACATCTTCGGAGGCAGGGATGCGAAACGGTTTCGGGGCGGCAGCCCTTCTGATGGCGCTGGCGGCGGCGGGATGGTCGCTGGCCCAGACGGTCGATCATTCGGGCCACGCCATGACGGGCGACGAGGCGCCCTCGACGCTGGCCTACATGGAGGCCAACGCGGTGATGCACGAGGACATGGCGATCGAGTTCACCGGCGACGCCGACGTGGATTTCATCCGCGGCATGATCCCGCACCACGAGGGCGCGGTCGCGATGGCGCAGATCGTGCTGGAGCACGGCTCCGATCCCGAGGCGCGCGCGCTTGCCGAGGCGATCATCGCGGCGCAGGAGGCGGAGATCGCCTGGATGCGCGCCTGGCTGGCCGAACGCGGGATGTAGCGGCGTCAGGCAAGGCTTCCGAACAGCGCCGTCAGCCGTGCGGCCTCGTCCCCCAGCCCGAAAGGCGGGTTGACGAGGAACATCCCCGACCCCTCCATCCGGTGCCCTTCGCGGACCGGCGGAAACCTGACCTCGTGCGTCAGGTGCGCCTCGTGCTGCGCCTCAAGCTGCCGGACCATCGCGCGGTGCGGGCCGCCCCTCAGGATCGGATACCAGAGGATCAGCGTGCCCACGTTCCACTTCCGCGCCAGCTGCGCGAAGATCGTGGGGATGCGGGCGTAGTCATTCTTCACCTCCCAGGAGGGATCGCAGAACAGCACGCCCCGGCGCGGCGTGGGCGGCGTGATGGCCTGCGCCATCTCGAACCAGTCGCGCTTGTGGATGGTGGCGCGGTGTCCCAGCGTCTCGACAAGGGCCGCGTGTTCCTGCGGGTGCAACTCGGCGAGGTGGAGGCTGTCGGTCGGCCGCAGCGTCAGTGCCGCGATCAGCGGCGAGCCGGGATAGGCGTCGGGGCCGTGAGCGTTCTGGCAGGCGTCGAGCGCGCGGGCGAGGGGGTGCCCGGGCGGGAACCAGTCGCGGTGTTTCAGGATGCCCTCCGCCGCCTCGCCGGTCTTCACCGCCTCGGGCGCGGTGAGGCGGTAGAGGCCGCGGCCGGCGTGGGTCTCGATATAGCTGAGCGGCTTATCCTTGCGCGTCAGGTAGTCGAGCACGGTCGCGAGAGCCGCGTGCTTGTGGAGATCGGCGAGGTTACCCGCGTGGTAGGCGTGCTGGTAGGAGAGCATGGGAGGGGTTTAGCGGGGGCGTGGGCCGGGGGGAAGGGTGTTGGGGGGGCCATGCCGGGAAACAAGGGGTGTGGCGCCGCCGGGCAGGCGGGGGTGAAAGCGGATTGGCCCCTTGCCCGGCTTTGGGGTGTAGGGTGCGCTTCAGCGCACCATCGCGCGCTGGGTGATGCGCAGGATGCGCACCCTACGCACGCTTGCCCGGAATCAAGGCGCGAAGCGCCGCCGGGCAGCGCCCGGCCGCCCACGTCACGCCGGAGGCGTGCCTCTGGCACGACGGCGGGCGCTTTGCGGCGTCGGGAACCGCTCAGGTGTCGGAGGGGTGTGGGGGGATCAAGCGAGGACCCCGGAGGGCGGACGCTCACCCGGCGGACGGGCGCTGCCCAAGTGGCTTGCGCAATTTAATCAACCATGCACCTGCTATTTCACTCTCCTGCACGCCCAAATAGAAAAGCTCGTGCCTCGTCAGGTACCTTCCACCGGTGTGTGCTGGCACGGATGTGGGAGATTGCGCTCTGGTCGAACGACCATAGATGTCACATCCCGGAAGGTGATAGGGCTGTTTTCTGAACAACTCCGGCTTCAGT
>CAZRNL010000156.1:0-6583 GCA_964601395.1 uncultured Silicimonas sp.
TTAAGCGACATTCTACGCCACTACCGCCGTTGAACGCCGATTCCCCTCACTCCCATTCGATTATTTCCCAGTATGCTAAAATACTGATTTTAATGAGCAAAATGTTTTCCCCGGAACGCTATACCGTCAGCCACACCGTCAGAAAATGGCGCTGCTGAAAACATTGAGTTTTTGGCTCGCTATCGGAAAATGACCTTGCGCCATCTATCGCCAACGACGGCCAAAACGGTCACTCGAAGGGCATTCATACCAACATCGCCGCTTACGCGCTACGCTACGACCGACGTGAATTCTCCTTCCCCTGTCTATACCGTCATCGTCGAGCTGCCACCGGTCAGCCGCCTAAAAGATTGAGATCGCGTACTACAACTGCGTTAGGTCTTGCGGATTTTCCTGTCGTCTGCGACAAGTATCCATGTCGCTGCAAACGATTCAGTTTACCCAAGAGCAAGCGCGTGATCTCGCCGGCGTATCGCCGGGTGAGGTGCGTGCATGGCGCAAGGCAGTGAGCTATCTCGCCACCAAGCCGGGCAAATCTGCCCGTTTTACCTTCGCAGACATTCTCGGACTGGCGATCACGCGCCGGATCACCGGCGACTTCCACGTTCGCATCAGCGATATCGGTCACAGTATGGACGCGCTGTTTCGCGCCCTGTCAGAGACTCGCCCCTCTGATCTTGAGGGCGCGGTCGCTTTGATTGACGCCCATACAGCGCGCTTGGTGCCCGGCGCGGACCTTGGAGCCAAGCCGCTTAAAGATCCGACTTTCGTCGTCCCCTGCGACCCGCTCATCCACGATTTGAGCCAGAGAGTAATGCCGCTTGCGCCCGCCTCGCTCCAAGCGGCCCTTCCCTTCGCGCCCCAGATGGTGAAGACGGGACGATGATTAGCGCGGCCCTTTGCCAAGTCCTGTCGGCAACCGGCTATATGGCCGACGGCGAAGCTGCGCCGGGCGTTTTGTTGGACGAGAAAGCCCGCTTCGGTCGTCGAGGTCGATCCTTCATGCCCGATGCCTTGTGGCGCGGCCAGTCCTCGCTCACGGTATATTTCAAGTTCGCTTCGAGCCCGCCGGCCGATGCGGAGTTGGCCGCATGGCGTCAGGAAATTTGGAATGAGGGCTTTGCGCCCCTTCTCTGGGTCGTGTCTCCAGATCGCATCGATCTCTATAATGGCTTCGGTCGGCCTCGACCGGAGGCGGATCCGGCGAAGAACCGTCTCGCGACCTTCCTGACGATCGCCTCTGGACTGGAGGAACTCGATGCGCTCGCGGGCCGCTTCGCCATGGAGACCGGGCAGTTCTGGACCAAAACGAAGCAGGTGGATCGCAAAACCGCGGTCGATCAACAACTGCTGTCGGATCTAGCCGTTCTCGAACGTGACCTGGTGTCGGCGCACCTTGCCCGGGATGAGGCCCAGGCTCTGATCGGCCGGGCGATCTTCACTCAGTATCTGCTTGATCGCGACATCATCACCGCAGAACGGATGAAGAGTCTCTGCGAAACGACACGTCTGTCAGCCGCGCTGCGCGACCGGCAGGCAACCAGTCAGCTGTTCCAGTGGCTTTCCAAGACCTTCAACGGCGACATGTTCCCGCCGTCCTCGGCGGCCCCGCCCGCGCCAGAGCATCTTTCCCGGGTCGCGAACTTTCTGGACGCCGTCGATCCGGTCAGCGGGCAGACCACCTTCTTTCCGTATCAGTTCGACGTCATCCCGGTAGAGCTGATCAGCTCGATCTACGAACAGTTCGCACACTCCGGCGCCGCGCCCATCGCCGGACGTGCCCGGTCCACGGAGGCCACCCGCGCAGGCGTCTATTATACCCGCCTGCCCGTGGTCGCCTTGATCCTTGACGAGGTCATGGACGGCCTCGACGGCGAACAGACCGTGCTCGACCTGACGTGCGGATCGGGCGTCTTCCTTGTTGAGGCTTTTCGGCGGTTGGTCCACCTGCAGGGCCTGAAAACGCCGCTGACGAGGAAGGGCATCCGCAAGGCGCTCTATACCCAGGTATACGGCGTCGACATCAGCGAAGCTGCGATCCGGGTCGCGGCTTTCAGCCTCTATCTGGCGGCCCTTGAACTGGACCCCGATCCCCAGCCTCCGGAAGGCCTGACGTTCGAGCCCCTCATCGGCCGAACGCTATTCGTTGGCGACGCTCGAACCATCGAGCAGACAGACGCCGGGATCGAACATCTCGTCGAAGATGACGGCCTAAAGTCGTTCGACGTCATCGTGGGCAACCCGCCCTGGAGCTTCAAGGGTAAAGCCGGCACGGCCGATCGCCGCAAGGGCGGACAGACCCTTCCCGCCCAGCCGCGGGGCGTGGGCCTAGACTTCCTGATGCGGGCTGCCGAATTCGCGAACCCGCAAACGCGGTTCGGCATGGTCCTGAGCGCCACCCCATTCTTCAGCGCCAGTAAAACCGGCGCATCGGCGGCACGTCACGTGGTCCGAGCTTTGGGCCCGGTTACACTCGTCAATCTCTCCAACCTGCGATCCTGGCTGTTCGAGGGCGCAGCGATGCCGGCCATGGTCCTGTTCGCTCGGCATCGGCCCCAGCCCACCGAGACCTTGACCATCGTCCAGGTCCCGTGGTCGCCCGCGGGGCCGCGCTCCCACACCTTCGAAATCGCACCCAGCGATATCGTCCGTCTTTCGCTGGACGACTGGGAAGCACGGCCGACCCGCCTCAAGACGGCGGCGTTCGGCCGGCGCCGGGACCTGCGCCTCGTTGACGATCTCACCGACAGGCATCAGCCGCTTGGAGAGCGGCTTCGTGATCTGGGAACTGTGCTGGGCGATGGCCTCATTCTTGGCAAAGCCGAGAACCGGAACCGCGATGCGGCTTACCTCACTGCGCTCGACTATCTGCAGAAGGACGACCTGCTACCTTTCGCCGTGCCCGACGACCTGCCCTCGTTCGGACTAACGGCCGCGCAGTGGCCGCGTGACCGGGCGCTCTACAACGCGCCCCTGCTGCTGGTGAAGGAGTTTCTGCCCGGGGAGCCGAGGCCCTTGACCGCAGTCTCCGATCGCGACCTCGTCTTCGCCGAAGCCTTCTTCGGTGCACCCTTCCCCGCGTCGCACCGCGAAGAAGCCCATATCCTCGCCGGAGTCTTGGGCTCAGCCTTGGCGGCTTGGTTCTTCCTCATGACCGCCGGAGAGTTCGGCCTCTACAAACGGCGTCTCTTCCGACAGGACGTGGCGCTGCTGCCCACGCCGGATCTCAACCTGATCTCGGGTTCAGATGCCGGTCGAAAAATCTATGCGCTTGAGCAGCAATTCCGAACTCGGGCTCCGAACGCAGAAGATTGGATCGCGCTCGACGAGGCTGTCTTCGACCTCTACGACCTCGACGCCGACGACCGGATAGTGGTGCGAGACGGGCTCCTCAAAGCCGGATGGCAATGGAGCGCGGGGCTTTCCGACTCCATGACCCCGGCGGACCCGCGCGAGGGTGTCGCGGCCTATGCACAGACCTTCTCGGCCGTGCTGGATCGATGGCTTTCAGCGCGTCGCCAACGAAGCGTTCGAGCGGAAGTGTTCGACCTGCGCGGCACGGAGGCCATGCGGATCGTCCGGTTCGTCCTGGAGGACGGTGCCAAGGCCCCGGAGGTCGAGATCGTCTCGCCTGATGGAAGTCTCGCGGCGGTCTTCGGACGGCTCGAGGACCGTATGAAGGTGCCTCTCGCCAGCGCACTTACCGGTCAGCGGGAGTTGCGGGTCCATGGCCGTAACGAGGTCGTGATCATCAAGCCCGCCGCTCGTCGTCACTGGCTGGAGAGCGTGGCGCTGGAGGACGCGGACGCGGTGATCGCCGAGAGTTTTGCGGGCCGCCGACATTGAGGATCCCCCATGAGTCCCAAGGCGTGGTTGGGCGCGAATACATTGCTCTAGCGGATGAAGTCGTGGCTGCGATCCTGGTGACTGTGCGCGAGGGCTGGGCTTTGGCGGCAATCGACACCGAAACGGCCTTCAAGGGCGAGGTCGTCATGACCGAGCGACTGCGAGACGGCATGCGCCAGGCCCTAACGTCCGGAACGCTGGGATGGGGCAAGTCCTTCATTGTGGCACTCGGCATGGAGTCGCGCTCCACTCCCGATGTCATGACGCCCGACGGTCGAACAGACATTCCCCTGTATGTCGTTGAGATATTCCTGCGCCATGGGGAGCACGATCCTCACGCCATCATCGAGTGCAAGCGCTTGGACGGTGGCGACACCTATTTGTGCCGCGAGTACATCGTTGAAGGCGTCGATCGGTTTCGGTCTGGCAAATACGCTGAGAACCATGCATCCGGCTTTATGGCGGGGTATCTGCTCGGCGGCGACGCTAAGTCCGCAGCGGCGGGCGTAAACGCCTATTTGGGGCGCGTGAAGCGGGCCGACGAACAGATTCTGCTTTCTCCAGTCGTCGAACATCCGGCATTCTGGCGATCCGAACATGCCAGAACGGTTGAGCGACCAGCCATCGCGATCCACCACGCTTTGCTCGGGCTGACCGCCGGATCCTAAGTCGTAGTCTTGGCTATGGCCAATCGATCGCGATTTTACCAGAAGTTTTGTCGTGAGCGCGATTTATACTGATCCATGAAGTATAGGTGACGAGATCATGGAAGGGGGTGGCTGCTGATCAAGGGACACTTGACGCGATGAGCCGCCGACAACGGGATGCGGAAACATGTTTATTGAGCGGCTCAGTCTGACGAGTTTCCGCTGCTTCGGACCTGAAGCGAGAAGCATCGATCTGACCTCCGGCCTCACCACCTTTGTCGGCGTGAACGGAGCGGGCAAGACCGCCCTGATGCAGGCCCTGCAGCGCCTCTTCGGCGTGACGGGCGATCATCGACGACTGCGGCGTCAGGATTTTCACGTCCCTTCCACAGAGCTTGTTGCGCCACTCCAGCGAAACTTCGTCCTCGAGGCAATCATTGCCTTTCCGGAACTGGACGCCGACGGCGCCGGTGGCGGGGCAATTCCAGAATTCTTCCACCAGATGGCCGCTGAAGAGGCGGGCAAGCTGAAATGCCGCCTGCGTCTCGAAGCGACCTGGACCGATGACGGTTCGCTCGATGGTGCGATTGAACAGAAATACTGGGCGGTCCGGACTTTCGGGGCGTTCACCGACGCTGATTGCACCGAGTTGAAAGCGGCCGACCGGGCGCGGATCCAAATGATCTACGTGCCTGCGACGCGGGACGGCGCCTCCCAGGTGACGGCCTTTCTGCGCGGCAGGCTCTGGCGCGCCATCAACTGGTCGCAGGGGGTCCGCGACACGTTCACAAACGCCGGCGCCGCCTTGAACGGCGCTTTCGCCGGGGAGCCGGCCGTAGACGTGATTGCTGCAGCGGTGACGCGGCGATGGCAGGAAGTTTACACAGCCGGGACCGACACGACGCCGGTCTTCCGCCCGCTCGATCTGCGTTTTGAGCATTTCATCCGAAAGGTAGAAGTAGTCTTCCGCCCCGACGAGGTCGGCCGGGAGCGAGCCCTCGATGATCTGAGCGACGGCCAGCGGTCGCTCTTCCATTTGGCGATGACCGCGGCAACACTGGACGTGGAAGCCGGGATCGTCGCCGATCCAGCTGGGGCCGGTTTCCAGGCTGGCGGCGTACCGTTACCGGCGCTCACGCTCATCGCGATCGAAGAGCCCGAGAACAATCTGGCTCCCTTCTATCTCTCCCGCATCGTCCGGCAGATACAGGACCTGACGAAGTCGCCGCAGGCGCAGGCCGTTGTCTCCAGCCATTCCCCAAGCATCCTCGCCCGGGTGGATCCGACCCAGGTCCGGCACTTCCGGCTCGATCCGCACGATCGAACGGCCCGCATCCGCCCGATCAACCTCCCCGTTGGCGAAGAAGAGGCATCGAAATTCATTCGCGAGGCCGTGCGGACCTATCCCGAACTCTATTTCGCGCGCTTCGTCGTGCTGGGAGAGGGTGCGTCGGAGGAGGTTGTTCTTCCCCGTCTCGCCGAGGCGATGGGGCTCGACATCGATCGATCCTTTGTCGCGGTCGTTCCCCTGGGCGGTCGGCATGTGAACCACCTCTGGCGACTGCTGACCGATCTCGACATCCCCTACGCCACCCTGCTGGATCTCGACTGGGGCCGCTGTGGGGGTGGGTGGGGACGTATCAAAACGGCCTGCACTCAACTGCTCGCAAACAACGTCACGCCACAGGCAATCTTTGGACAGCATCTTAACCCCCAAGGGCCAGCTGCCAATCTGGCGGCTTTCGATGCTCTGCCGATCGAGGACACTGCGAATATCGCAAACTGGATGAATTGGCTGCGCCAGTTCAATGTCTTTTTTTGCACGCCCCTCGACCTCGACTATTCGATGCTGAAGGCTCTCCCGCTCGCCTATCAAATCGTCGAACCCGGGCGCCAGGGGCCCTCGCCTGCAGGGGAGCCACGCACGGCGGTTCTCGGCGACGACGGTCTGCCTCACCTGTACGCTGCCGACCAGGACGTTTTGATGCGCTGGTATCGCTATCTGTTCCTGGGGCGCGGAAAGCCCAGCACCCACGTCCGGGTGTTAAGTGCACAAGACCCTGCGGCCCTCCAAGCCGCCGCTCCCGAAG
>CAZRNL010000156.1:6593-7140 GCA_964601395.1 uncultured Silicimonas sp.
TCCTGACCTCAATTGTCGCTCGTCTCACCCCGCCGCCGCCCGCGGGTGCCTGACCATGCGCCTTATTCGGCCAGAGGACTGGCGCCCCCGCGGCATTAACGATCTCGAACCGGCGGCGTGGAATGCCTTGCGCCACGTCGGCTCGGCGTGCGTGGTCGCAGGCCCCGGCGCCGGCAAGACTGAGTTTCTGGCTCAACGCGCCGACTATCTGCTTGAGACGGGCCTCTGCCGAGCGCCGCACCGAGTGCTGGCGATTTCCTTCAAAACGGATGCAGCCAACAATCTCGCGTCGCGCGTCCGCCAGCGGTGTCCACCAGAATTCGCCAACCGGTTCGTGTCGGTCACCTTCGACGCCTTCACCAAGAGTCTGGTCGATCGCTTTTTCAACGCCATCCCCGCCGACTGGCGCCCGACCCGGCCTTACGAAATCGCCTTCCCAAAGCGCCAGGCGATAGAAGGCTTCCTCACGCTCGCCCGGCTCAGTGCGCCGCCGGAATGGCAGGCGGAAATCGCCGGCTACAGCGCGAGCGACTTTGAACCCAAGATC
>CAZRNL010000157.1:0-7114 GCA_964601395.1 uncultured Silicimonas sp.
CACCGACGGGCGCATGTCAGGTGCCTCGGGCAAGGTGCCCGCCGCGATCCATGTCTCGCCCGAGGCCGCCGACGGCGGTCCGATCGGCAAGGTGCGCGACGGCGACCTGATCCGCGTCGATGCCGAAACCGGCGCGCTCGAGGTGCTGGAACCCGGTTTCGAGGGACGCGACACCGCCGCCGTCGACCTCTCGGGCAACGAGACAGGCTTGGGGCGCGAGCTTTTCACCGCCTTCCGGCACCACTGCGGCCTTGCCAGCGACGGTGCCGCCACCGTCGTCTGACGACGCTTGACCCCTGACCCGCATCGCCCGAGAACGAGCGTGCCACACCCTCACCAAGGACCGACCGACATGACCCCCGAAGCCGCCAGCCTCCGTGCCGCCGAGATTTGCCAGCTTGCCCCGGTAATCCCCGTCCTCGTGATCCATGACGCGGCCACGGCGGGCGATCTAGCCCGCGCCCTCGTCGCAGGCGGACTGCCGGCGCTCGAAGTCACGCTGCGGACACCCGATGCGCTGGAAGCGATCCGCGAGATGGCCAAGGTCGACGGCGGCGTCGTTGGCGCGGGAACGCTTCTGACGCCCGAGGATGTCCATGCCGCAAAGCTGGCAGGTGCATTGTTCGGAGTTTCCCCCGGCGCTACCGAACGCCTGCTGGACGCGGCAGAGGAAGCCGACCTGCCGATGCTGCCCGGCGCCGCGACAGCGAGCGAAGCGATGCGCCTTCTGGAGCGCGGCTACACCGTGCAGAAGTTCTTCCCCGCCGAAGCCTCGGGCGGCGCGCCTGCGCTCAAGGCGCTTTCCGGCCCCCTGCCCCAGATCCGCTTCTGCCCGACAGGCGGTGTCACGCTGGCAAATGCGCCCGATTACCTGAAATTGCCGAACACGATCTGCGTTGGCGGATCCTGGGTGGCACCCCAGGGTCTGATCGACAGCGGCGACTGGACCGGGATCACCGTTCTGGCGGCCGAAGCGACGAAACTCGCGCGCTGAAGCGACGCTTCCGACCAAATCCCGCCCGCAGGACCGAAAGAGCGACCCTGCGGGCAGGTGACTTTCAGAGAGCGTTCCTGAAGGCGTTCGACAGGAACACGAGCACACCCGCCAGCACCACGATCTCGGCGATCGGCGCAAGCGGCGCCATCCCGCCTTCGGTGATCGTGCCGCTGAACAGCAGGAACAGCATGATCAGAAGAACTGCGGTCGGGATGACGTGCAGCAGAAAATGGTAGGACGCCAGTTTGCTTTCGCCCATCGCCGGGAAACTCCGGTAGGTCAGCGCGAAGACCATCGACAGAACGAACCCGAGGAGGTTTATGTGGGCGTGAAGCGGCGCGAACGTGTGCTTGCCGGTGGCGCCCATGTAAATTCCGAACCCGATACCGATCACAAGGAATATCGTGCCCGCGAGCACGAAGTTGCGTGAGACATTCATGGTTTTTCCATCCCTCTTGAGTGCCGATGTTTCGGTCACATTTGAAGTTTACCATGTTTCGAATGAGCGACCCCAAAAAAACATTGCGGCGAGCAGGGCTCACCCTTCCGTCCGTTCCGGACCCTTGGTGAAGTTCGGCGCATGGGGATCATTTCTCGGGCGACTTTGACCAGCCGGACGCCTAGACTGCGGTTCTGCGGCCCCACCAGACGTTACTCGGCAAAGGCCGTGACGCCCAGTCAGGAGACATCGCCATCCCGGACCTCATCCAACTCATCTATTCTTCGCAGCCTTTTGGATATGACGAAGCCACCCTCAACGGCATTCTTCTGGATGCCCGGCGCTGCAATACCCGCGACGATGTCACCGGAGCGCTGGTGTGCCGGCAGGACATATTCCTTCAACTGCTCGAGGGACCGCCGGCAGCGGTTCAATCCACCTTCGAACGTATCCGCCGCGACGACCGGCACCTCGAGGTCATCGTGCGAGTGTCCGAGCCTGTACAGGTCCGCATGTTCGCCTCTTGGGCCATGCTTCACGATCCTGCAACCACGTGGATGTGGACTGCACAGGATATATCAGAGGGTGCATTGGACCATGCGAGCCCGGCCGACTTCAGGGGCGTGTTCGAGCGTCTCGCTGACAAAGTCTCTGCCTCGCCAGCAGGTTCCGCCTAGACGTGCGTAGCGTTACTTGTCCGCAGGATCCGAACGTCGGCCCCGCGCGCCTCCCCGCCGTACTCCGCCCGTCTGCGGCCCGAGGGCATCCCGCAGAACGCGTGTCATCGGGTGGTCCGGGTGCGCTACGCCATAGCGGGCAAGCAGGCTTTCTATAAGTTCGGTGCTGTCCTGATCGATGGGCACCGAAATCGCCCAATCGAGAAAGATCGAGCGGCATTCGGGATCACCGATCCCGTCGATCCTGTAACTCTCGTAGATCAGCCCTTTGGGGTCCGTCTCGTCTTTAACGCGCATCATGTCCTGGACCCTGCTCCCCTTGTCCGGCCGGACACTAGAGCTTTATGCCGGACGTGCCAATATGGCGTTCGATAAGGTTGGCGACATGCGATGCACACTCGGAAAGTTGCTGCTCCAGCGCCGCGACAGTTTCTGCTCCGGTCTCCCTCAACAGAAAAGAACCCGCCGCCTCGCCGACCTTGTCGCGCTCGACCGACCCCTCGCCAGCCATCAATCGTGCCGCCGCCTGAACGCGCCAGAACAGCCGCGACGCATCCGCCAGAAGGGTCTGTTCTTCCGCAGTGAAAGCAAAGGCTTCCGCAGCGTCGCTCAACTGAGCGGTCACCCCGCGCTCCGCCGATCCGGTCAGAAGCGCCCCGGTTTCGGCAAGAAGCTCGATATCCAGCAGACGCCCCGGCCCGGTCTTGGCGTCGAGCGCCAGTCGCGACGGTTTCGCCCCGGCCAGACGCGCCCGCATGTCGGCCACGTCCGCGAGAACCTTGTCCCGGTCCCTTGGTGCAGCCAGCAGCGCTTGCCGGAAAGCCTCGATCTCGGCAGACAGCCCGGCATCGCCCGCCACCGGACGCGCACGCGTCAGTGCCAGATGCTCCCAGGTCCATGCTTCTTCGGCCTGGTAGGTCTTGAACGAGGTCAGCGAGGTCGCGACCGGCCCCTGCCGCCCGGATGGTCTGAGCCGCATGTCGACCTCGTAGAGACGTCCCTCCGCTGTCGGCGCGGACAAGGCGGTGACCAGCGCCTGTGTCAGCCGCGCGTAATAGGCTCGGGTTGCCAGTGGACGGCGCCCTTCGGACGTCTCTGCCCCGGCACCATCGTAGATCACGATCAGGTCAAGATCAGACGCAGCATTCAACCGCTCCGCCCCAAGCGAGCCCATCGCAAGAACCGCAGCACCCCGCCCCGGTGGTGGCCCGTGCTTGCGGGCAAAATCGGCAACGACAATGGCCCAGAGGCCGGCCACGGATGCCGATGCGACCTCGGCATATTCCCGCCCTGCCCTGACCGCGTCGGTCAGACCCCGCAAGTGGTGCACGCCGACGCGGAAGCGCCATTCCCGTGCCCAGACCCGCGCCAGATCGAGTTGCTTCTCGTAGTCGGTTTCCTGCGCCAGCGCCTTGCGAAGCAAATCGGTCAGCCCTTCGACGCCAGGCCATTCGGCAAAGAACGCGCCACCGATCACGGCATCGAAAACGCCAGCATTCCGGGCAAGATACTGCCCAAGCGCCGGTGCGCTGTCGACGATGTCGACGACGAGATCCAGTAGCTGAGGATTGGCTTCGAACAGCGAAAACAACTGTACACCTGCTGGCAATCCGGCAAGGAACCCTTCGAAATGAGCCAGCGCCTCGTCAGGGTGCGCCGTCTTGTCGAACCGCGCGATCAGCGCGGGCAGCATCCGGTCGAAGATCTCGACAGCGCGGCTGCTGCGCAGCGCGGGATAGCCGTGCCAGCGTTCGACCGTCTCGCGGAATCGCTCCGGAGGGCCAGAACGCTTGGCGGTGGAATCGGGCGCGAAAAAGGCTTGAGTCAGGGCCGAAACGCGCCGCAGTCGGTCCTCGATCTCGTGCGCGTAATCGACCGGATCGCGGCCCGAAAGACAGGCGAGGCGGCGGAACTCATCCTCGGTCGCGGGCAGAAGGTGGGTCTGCTGGTCTGCAATCATCTGCACCCTGTGCTCTGCCTCGCGGAGTGCGCGATAGTCGGCGATCAGCGTTTCCGCGTCGGTGTCGGCGATCCAGCCCTTCGATGCCAGGATCTGCAGTCCGGGAACGGTGCCTCGCAGGCGCAGGTCGACGTCACGCCCGCCCGCGATGATCTGGCGCGTCTGGGTGAAGAATTCGATCTCGCGGATGCCACCTTGGCCCAGCTTCAGGTCGTGACCCAGATGCGAGGGCGCACGGTGCAGCCCCTTGTGGCCGCGGATACGAAGCCGCATGTCGTGCGCGTCCTGGATCGCGGCGAAGTCGAGATGCTTGCGCCAGACGAAGGGCCGCAGCGTCTCGATGAAGCGCTCGCCCGCGGCGATGTCTCCCGCACAGGCGCGCGCCTTGATATAGGCGGCACGCTCCCAGGTCCGGCCGAGGCTCTCGTAATAATGTTCCGCCGCTTCCATCGAAAGCGCAACCGGAGTGACGGAGGCATCCGGGCGCAAGCGCAAATCCGTTCGGAAGACGTAGCCATCGGCGGTGCGTTCCCCCAGTGTCAGGCACATCCTGCGCACGGCCCGGACGAAGGATGACCGAGCCTCGGCATAGTCGCCGGGATCGAAACGGGTTTCGTCGAACAGGCAGATAAGGTCGATGTCCGAGGAATAGTTCAGCTCGAACGCACCCATCTTGCCCATCGCAAGTACGCTCAGGCCACCGGCCGAGGCGATGTCGTCCTCGACCTGCCCCGGCAGCTTGCCGCGCCGGATCTCGGCGCCGACCGCGGCCTTCAACGCCTCGTCCGTCGCGAGATCGGCCAGTTCTGTCAATGCGCCGGTTACGTCTTCCAAGGTCCAGACGCCGCCCAGGTCGGCGAGTGCGATCAGCAGCGCAATGCGCCGCTTCAACTGGCGCAGCGCGCAGGCCAGGTCGCCGCTGTCCCCGGCCGCCCTTGCCGCGCCAAGAAGCGCATCGCGTGCCACCTCGGGTGTCTGCAAGAGTGCCTCGGCCAGCCAGTCTGCCTCCTGCCGGATCAGGTCCCCGAGGTAGGAAGAACTGCCCGCCGCGCCCGAGATCAGCTCCGCCACCTCGCGCGGCTGAGCCGGAAGAAGTTCAAGCGCGTCTCGCCCTCTGTCGGGCTCGAAGGCGACCGGTGTCCGGGTTATCCGCGAGGCCAGGGTCACGGGACCGGCACGCCCGTCAGCAGAGTGTCCTGGCTGAACACGTTGATCCAGCCGTTGGCATCTTTTCGCCAGACCGACGAAACCAGCATCGTCTCGGTCGCGTCGCCGTCCGGCCTGCGATAATCGGCGCGGTAGGCCAACAGACCATGATCGGGTCCGAAGGCCATAGCGCGTGCATCGCTCAGATGAAACTCCGCCACTGTCGGCCCTCCGGCAAGTTGCGCGACATGGCCGGCACGGTCCGAGAACCCCGAGGGATAGACGCCGAGGAAGGTCTCACAGAGCACGGCCGCATCCGCTGCCGCGTCGCCTTCGGCGAGTGCGCCCCAGACACGGCTCTCCTTGGCCAATAACTCGGTCAGCAAGTCGTCCATAGTTCCCCTGCACTCTCCTTGAAATCCGAGGCTAGCAGCGCGACGGCGACACGCAAGGCTCTTGCAGTGTTGCGCGGCGCGGGCGAGAAAAGCGGCATGAGCAAAAGCCTGAAACGCGTGACGACTGCGCTCGCCGAGGCGGGTGTGACTTGCGATGTCCTCGAGATGCCCGACAGCACCCGCACGGCCGCCGAAGCGGCGGCGGCGGCGGGCTGCGAAATCGACCAGATCGCCAAGTCCATCGTCTTCCGGGGCGAGACTTCCGGTAGGGTTTGTCTGTTCATCACTGCCGGAAGCAATCAGGTCGACGCTGCCAAGGCAGCATTGATTGCCGGTGAGCCCTTGGGGCGCGCGGACGCCGACTTCGTGCGTGCCGAGACCGGGTTTGCCATAGGCGGGGTGGCTCCGCTTGGGCACCTGACGCCACCGCAGACATTCTTCGATCCAAGGCTCCTGGACTTCGAACTGGTGTTCGCTGCGGCAGGCACACCCCGGCACATCTTTCCCATTGCTCCTGAAAGTCTCCTCGCCGTGTCCGGCGCGCGCAATGCGGATTTCACATCATGATCCGGATCGTCAGTCTTCTGGTTTTCTTCCTCGCCGCGCAGGCCCAGGCCGAAACGCGCGAAGCGGCGCTTGCGAGGCTGACCGAGGCGGCGGACAGCATCGCCGCCGTTGAACCGGGTTCGGTGCCGCTGATGCTTCTGAAAGCTGTCATAGCGGCAAACCAGAGCGATCATCTGACCCGAGAACCGGCCAGAAGCGCTCTGACCCGTAGCCTGGTCGGGCAATGGCTGACCAAGACTCCCACGCAGCAGCTAAGGGCCGAACTCGATATGCTGTCGGCGCTTGTCGGTGAACGCATTTCTCCAAGACGCGTGGCCGAGATTCACTCCGCGACGGTTTTCTACGGCCGCAATTGCCGGGGCTTCGCGGAAGCGGCCGAAGGTATAGCGGACGTGCCCGTCGGGGAGGCGTCAGATGCCGTCTGGCTTGCCCTCGCCGCGCTGCCCCGCGCGCCTTCGGTGTATCTTGGGAATCGCGGCGCGCTGAAGGACCGGGTGCGGTATATAATCGACGAAATGAAACACGCCCGCCTTGTCGACGCGAAAGAAGCCGAGCGCCTGTCCGACCTGCCTGTCGCCAACCTTGATCGCGGCCCGGGCTGCTTCGGGTGACTCCGGATTTCCGCCGTTTGCGGAAAAATGTAAAAATCTTTCACATCGACTATTGAAACCGCCTGGAGCGCTTCCGATATCGGGGATGTGAAGGCAATTCACATACATTGAGACCCAACATATGGAGACACTGATGACCACCGCAACCTTCGACGCCGCACCGGCACACCGCGGGAACTGGCTTCGCCGTACCGAGCTTTGGCTCGATGACCGCGGCAAGGGAGCCTGGATCGCCGCGATGGTCCTCGGCTTCATCGTATTCTGGCCGGTCGGCCTTGCCCTTCTGGCTTACATGATCTGGAGCAAACGCATGTTCAACGGT
>CAZRNL010000158.1:0-7080 GCA_964601395.1 uncultured Silicimonas sp.
CTCGCTCGACGGGCTGTACCGCGCGGTGGGCGAAGGACAAGGCCGCGATCCGAAGTCACCCGCGTATTGCGACGCCTGTTTTTCGGGCGAGTATCCGGTCGCCCCCAGCGACCAGATCGAAAAGGGATTCCTCGTGAAGGCAGCCGAGTGAGCCTTGCGGGCGATCCACGCTGGCAGCGATTCAACGACAGCGGCCGTCCCTGTCCCTGCTGCGGCCGGACCTTCAGCGGGGTCTTCGATATCGGCTACGATCATCCCGATCCCTGGCCTCATGGCAGCCGCGCACAAAGCGGCGAAGATGTCCTGAACGTTGGCGATGACACGCTGACCTCCGACCTCTGCACCTTCGGCAAGTACCGCTTCGTCCGCAGCGTGTTGCCGATCCCGATCATCGGCAGCGACCAGCAGTTCGCTTTCGGCCCCTGGGGAAGCGTGAGTCAGAATAACTACGAGATCTACGTCCGCAACTTCTACAACCCCGGTGAGCCTTTCGACGGATGTTTCGCATGGCTTACGAACCGGCTTCCCGGCTTCGATATCAACGAGCCCCTGCCCTGCAATCTTGTCCCCGGCGCCAACGGGCAGCGGCCTGTCCTTGAAATACATGACGGCGCGCACGAATTGGCCGAGTTGCAGGAAACCGGTATTACCTTCGACCGACTGTTGGACATCTACGCCGCCGCCGGTCAGGACATCAGGCCGCATTTGCTGCAGTCCTGAACAACCCGCTTGCGGGCGATGGCGGTTGACGCGGGTCACGCCGGACGCCATTCAGATGCAAAACCGGAGCAGTCATGGCCACCCCAGCGCCGTTCTCGAAATTCGAATTCCTGATCGCGTGGCGCTATCTTCGCGCCAAGCGCGCCGAAGGTGGCGTCAGCGTGATGACGTGGATCAGCCTGGTCGGAATAACTCTCGCGGTTGCCGCCCTGATCATCACTCTCGCCGTCCGGTCCGGCTTCCGGGATGAGTTCGTCTCGACCATCCTTGGCGCCAATGCTCATGTCACGGTTTATTCGCAGGCCTATCAGGACCCCAACGGCAATGTCAGCCGCGTTGTGTCCGACTACGCCGAATGGGCGGAGCGCCTGGGCGCTGTGCCGGACGTGATACGAGTTGCGCCACTGGTCAAGGGACAGGTCATGGCCGTCCACCGCGATCAGAATACCGGCATGGAGGTCTTCGGCATCGCGCCCGAGGATCTTGCCGAAATCCCGCGGATCGCAGACCCCGAGACCGCCGAGGGCGCGCTGGAGGATTTTCCGGAAGGCGTCGCGATCGGCCGCGAGGCCGCACGCTCCCTGGGTGTCGGGTTGGGTGACGTCGTTCGCTTCATCAACCCGAACGGAATCCGGACCGCTATCGGGACCAGTCCTCGCGTCAACGAATACACGGTCGTCTACATCTTCAATTCGGGCCGCTACGATATCGACCGCACTCGCGCCTACCTGCCCTTCTCCGAAGCGCAGGCCTATTTCAATCGCGAGGGCGTGGCGGACGAAATCGACGTAAGTGTGCGCGACCCCGAAGGCATCGACGCCATGACACCGGCGTTGATCGCAGCTGCGGGCGACCGTGCGCTTGTCTGGACCTGGAAGGACAGCGCGGGCGGGTTCCTGCGCGCTCTCGAGGTCGAGGACACGGTAATGTTCGTCCTGATGTCCGTTCTCGTGCTGATCGCGTCGATGAACATCATCTCGGGCCTCGTCATGCTGGTCAAGAACAAGGGCCGCGACATCGGCATCCTGCGGACGATGGGTCTGACCGAGGGCGCGATCATGCGGGTCTTCTTCCTGACGGGGGCGCTTGTGGGCACGATCGGCACGATCCTCGGCGTCATCTTCGGATGTCTCTTCGCGATCTACTTCGACCAGATCCTGGCACTGGTGAACGGAGCAGCGGGGGGTGGCGTCTGGGACGGGGCGGTGCGCGGCATCTATCGCCTGCCCGCCAAGCTCGAACTGAACGACATTCTCGCCGCAGTCGGCCTGTCGCTCGTGCTGTCCTGGGGCATCACGCTGATACCCGCCCGCCGCGCCGCCCGCATGAACCCGGTAGAGGCGCTGCGCTATGAGTGACGCGCTGACGCTCGACGCGATCTCCAAGACCTACAACAAGGGCAAGGCGAACGCGCTGACCGTCCTCGATGGCGCGTCGCTGGCTCTCAGGCCGGGCGAGGTCGTGGCGCTTGCCGCGCCATCGGGCGCGGGCAAGTCCACGCTTCTGCATATCGCCGGCCTTCTCGACAGCGCCGACGGCGGCCGCGTGCTGATCGGCGGCACCGACATGACCGGCCTTTCGGATGCCCGCCGGACCGCCGCGCGGCGCGAGGACGTGGGCTTCATCTACCAGTTCCACCACCTGCTGCCCGAGTTCTCGGCGGTCGAGAACGTGATCCTGCCGCAGCTTGCGAACGCGGTGCCCGAGAGCCAAGCACGCGACCACGCGATGAAGCTTCTCGCCCGTGTCGGCGTCGACGGACGCGCCTCAAATCGCCCCGCGCAACTCTCGGGCGGCGAACAGCAGCGCGTCGCCTTCTGCCGGGCGCTCGCCAACCGTCCCCGCGTACTTCTGGCGGACGAGCCCACCGGCAATCTCGATCCCGCCACGTCGGACACCGTGTTCGAGGCGTTGATGGAACTGGTGCGCGAGACCGGCCTTGCCGCTTTGATCGCCACCCACAACCCGGCACTGGCAGCTCGGATGGACCGCACGCTTCGCCTGGACAAGGGCCGCCTCGTCTAGGCCTTCTGCGTCAGGGCGATACCGGCGGCCATCAGGGCGATCCCCCCTGCGCGTGATATGCTGAGGGGAGCGACCTTCGCGCCGAACAGACCGAAATGATCGATCAGCGCAGCCGCGGCCAACTGGCCGAGAAGAACGAAGAAGACCGCGTTGCCTACTCCGAAATGCGGGGCGATATAGGTGATGGACAGAACGTAGAAAGCGACCAGAAGTCCCGCGACAAAGAGGTGCCTGGGCTGCGCCGCGAGCGCTTTCAATGCGCCCGGCCCCGTCACCGCGACAACGACGGCCGTCGCCGCCAGAGCGACGAAGAAGAGGCAGAGCGCCGCGACGGCCGGACTGCCGATACGCGCGCCGAGGGACGCATTCAACGCAGCCAGAAGCGGGATGCCGATCCCGGCAAGGAACATGATCGAGGCATAGGCGACGTTCGGCGACATGGCCGGACTATGGCAGCGCCGACGGTGACGGGGAAGCGGCCTTTTGCGGTGGATCAAGGCGACGGCCGCGCAATCGGTCAACATGACCCACGAAAGGAAACGCCCATGAACCGTATCGCTTCTGCAATGATCGCGTTTGCCATCGCTTGTCCCGCTGTCGCGGAGGAGGTGTCGCGCGGACAGGAATTCTTTGCCGATCACTGTGTCGTCTGCCACGGACCTGGCGCGACCGGCGACGGACTGATGGCTCCGCTTCTGATGATCCGCATCGCCGATCTGACGCAACTTGCGGCGGACAACGGCGGCGTCTTTCCGACCGACCGGGTGATCCGTCGCATCGACGGCACGCACGAAGTCTTGGCGCACGGCGGGCCGATGCCGCTTTTCGGGCTTCTGCTCGAAGGGCCGTCGGACGTGATACTTGCGCCTGACGGCAGCGAGATCATCGCCAGCGAAGCGATCGTCGAGATCACCGCCTGGCTGCAATCGATTCAGAAATGAGGCTGATCGTGAAACCCTTTGCTGTCCTGCTCTGTCTTGCCGCGACACCCGCGCTTGCGGACGACCCCGATCCCGTGGCGGGAATGGCGCTGTACCTCGATTACTGCGCCGTGTGCCACGGGCTGGACGCGACAGGTTCGGGGCCGATGGCCGATGTACTGACCGTGCCGCCTGCGAACCTGACCCGGCTTTCCGCCTCGAACAACGGGACCTTCCCGACGTTTGGGGTGGTACGCCAGATCGACGGACGAGACCCAATGCTGGCGCACGGCGGGGACATGCCGCTTTTCGGCGAGATATTCGATTTTCCCGATGCGGCTATCGCGGCCGAAACCGGGCAGCCGATCATGACCGCACAGTCCATCGTCGACATCGTCGGCTGGTTGCAGCGTATTCAGCGATAACCTGCGGAACCCGGACCGGGGTCTGACCGTTCTCCCGGTGAAAGGAGATTTCTTATGAATTGGGACCAAATCAAGGGAAACTGGCTGCAAGCCAAAGGTAAAGCGCGCGAAGAATGGGGCGAGCTGACCGAAGACGATCTGGCCGAAACCGAGGGCGAGCGCGAGCAGCTCATCGGGAAGATTCAGGCCAAGTACGGCAAGACCCGCGCCGCAGCGGAACAGGAAGTGGCGGCCTGGGAGAAAAAGGTTCACAGCGCTTTCTGAGCGACGTATGAACCGTCTCAAAGGGAGTGGCGCGCCTCTGGCGCGTCCAACTGGCCGGGTCCGCGAGGGTCCCGGCCATTTTCTTGTCTGTCAACGCCTGTTCATGCGGGGGTCGGGCGATGCGCCCGGAACACGCCGAAGCGGATGGCGGGACTGAGCGATATGACCACGATCCCGATCGAGAAGAGGCACCAGATCGCCGGCATTTCGTGCGGGTTCGTGGTGAGAAGGCTTGCCGCGACGGGGCCGGCCGCCAGGTGGAACAGCGCGAACCGCCACGCTCCGTAGAAAACGGGCATCAGGAAAACGGCCAGGAAATAGGCCGGGAACGGGGTCAGGAGGGCCGATGTATCGGGCCAGGTATTGAACAACCCGTTCAGCGGCAGTCTCCAGCCGATGTGCCAGTCCCCCGAGATCAGGCAGGTGACGGCGCCGCAGAGATGCGACGCCGGATCGCAGGGTCCGAAGGCGGCGATGGGCATCGCCTGGATCAGCAAGACAAGGCTCGCCAGGGCCGAAAGTCCGTAGACACGCCTTTGTTTTGAAGGGCTTAGCGCCACGGGGGCCAGCGCCATCGCGAAGGCGTTGATCATGATCGGCTGGATCGCGATGTGAAGGTAGGAGGCCCATGTGATCGCGCGGTTCGCCGGGTCGCTGCACTGGTCGACGACGGCGTAGCCCGATGCCTGCAGGCCCTCCATCAGGGTGAAATAACCTATTGTCAGCCAGATCGCCCTTGGCTCGCCGCGGGCGTAGGCCACACCTGCCGCGACGCCTCCGACGGCGACCATTGCGACCGAAGCCGACGCGCTCCAACACATGATCCGCCGCTCCCCTTTTGCCGCAAGCGTGCGCGGGGCGGCATGGTGGGGTCAAGCATAAATTATTGAAATACCTATGATTTATTGCGCGCGCGACCCGGTGCCCGCGGCCGGGCACCGGGTGTGTCGGACGGCGGCTACTTGACCTTCTTGCCGGCGATGACGGTATCGGACTTGCCGAGGTTCGAGTTGGCGGTGGCGGATACCTTCACCTTCTCTTTCTTCGGCTTCTTGGCTTCCTTGTTGCCTTTGTTTTTTTCTTTTGACATCAGTGAGTTCTCCTGCACGTCGTCGCGCGGGCGGGATGCCCGGCGGGGTCTTGAGCGTCAGAAGATCAGGGTTGCCTGAGAGGGTTTCAGGGCGATGATCCCTTGGGCTGCAGGCGGTGCCTGCCTCATGGAATCTATGCCGCGCCGGGGGGTGCCGCAAGGGGTGCCGGGGGTGGAATCCGGGTGTCGGTATCACGTCGGTATCACGTCGGTATCACGTCGGTATTCTTGTCGGTGCGGGTTTCGGCGTGGCCGGGGGTCGGGGGAAGCGTAGGCCGGGGTTCGCCCCGGCAGCGACGGCGAGGGCGGAGAGCGGCGTTTGTGGGGGAAACCCCGCCGTACGGGGGGGCGGACGCGGGTGCGGTTTGTCGGAGCGGTGGTTTGGAGAGGGGCGGTGGGGGGTGGTGCGCTGGAAGCGCGGCTCATGCTTGTTGCATCGGTCCGTGAATGCACGGGTGCCAACGTTGGGTCCCCGTAGGGTGCGGTTTCACCGCACTGATGACGCGAGGGTTGGGAGCGGGGATGGTGGGGTGGAAGCGTGGCCTACGCTACTGGTCAGGAGATGGCGGGAAAATGCCATCGCTTTTCACAAAGTTAGAAATCGGGATTGCACGTCTACCTTCAAGCACCAATCTAAGTAGTTGCGTGTTGCTCATTTGATTATCAAAATGATTAACAAACGCTTCGGGTTGATATCCAGTTTTTTCCAAATCAGATTTATCAAAACGGTAATTCAAACTGTCTGCGATACTGGCAAGAAGTGCGACGAAAAGAGTATTACGTTTTTCCAGAAAGGCATCGACACTCTTATCTCCATCAGGTGGCGGCGTACTCAATTGATCGACATATGCACGATAGGCATCTATCACCGACTTTACGTCGTAGAATTCCAACTCGATTAAGTTTAGCGCCCCTACATGAGTCACATCTAATCGCGCCCTGCGAGTTGCCATAAGCGATCTAAGTATTTCATACTTTCGATCTCTCTTTTCCTTTCTGTTGGACAGATGGCTTGAGATTGTCAAGGCCACGATAGGGCTAAGTACGATTGCAAAAATTGTACCTAAAAGAATCCATTGATCAATACTCATATCTCTCGAACTTTCTCAAATCTAACATTTACTGGACCGGCTATTGTGTTCAATTTGTGAAAAGGTTCTTTTTGGAGCGGAAGAGGAAAAGTGAATTCCGTATCGTACGCTACTGGCAAGTCGCTATTCGCTCCTGTTATGGATTGACCGCCACTTGTCGTTCGGAAACGAACACTTCCGCGCGCACAACCTTCAACCACCTCAAAATTTCCATCGTAGACACCGCCACCAACATCAGCGCCAGTAATTTTTCCGTCCGAAAATAGAAAAATTCCAATTGAATTGCCAAGCGCAGCACTAAAATACGCCAAATAAATTCCTTGGTATTCTGTTTCTTGCGTCATTTTCTAAACATCCAACTCCTCCACGAACCGCGCGTTCTCCTGGATATACTGAAACCGCAGTTCCGGCTTCTTGCCCATCAGCCGCTCCACGAGGTCGCCAGTCTCGCCCGGTTCGTCCTCGTCTATCGTGACGCGGATCAGTTTCCGGGTCGCGGGGTTCATCGTGGTGTCCTTGAGGTCCTTGGCGTCCATCTCGCCCAG
>CAZRNL010000159.1:0-7019 GCA_964601395.1 uncultured Silicimonas sp.
GGCGCGCGGCTACTTTCGGTTCAGCCGACGGAGAAGACGACCTGGCTCTTCGTCGAGGTGGTCGATGGGGATGGTCTGGTCGGCTGGGGCGAGGCATCGCTATCGGGCCAGGCAGACGAGGTGGCCGAGGTGGCCCGGCAGTGGCTTCCGCTTCTGTGCGGCCGGTCGGCCGACGATCCGGCCGGTGCGGGCGGCGACCTTCCCTTCGCGACCCAGGCGATGGCCGCGGCGTCTTCCGGCGTCATGCAGGCGCTTTCGGACCTTGCCGCCAGACGCGCCGGGGCAAGCCTTGCCGATCATCTGTGCGGCAGGAGGCGCGACCGCGTCGGCCTTTACGCCAATTTCAATCGCCGCACCCGGGACCGCAGCCCCGAGGGCATGGCCGAAAGCGCGGCGGATGCACTGGCCGCAGGGTTCAACGCGTTCAAGATCGCGCCATTCGACGAAGTGCGGCCGGACCTTCCGCGCGGTGAGATGCGCGCGGCGATGCAGCCCGGCATCGCCCGCCTTGCCGCGATCCGCGATGCGCTGGGGGCTTCGGCGCGGCTGATGGCGGATTGCCACTGGCGCTTCGATATCCCCGGTGCGGAAGAAATGATCGACGCGGTCTCCGGCCTTGGCCTGTACTGGGTGGAATGCCCCGTCGCGGAGACGGAGGCGACGATCCCCGACACGGTGTCGCTGCGCGGTCGGGCGAACAGGCTGGGGATGCGCCTTGCCGGGCTGGAAACCCGCATCCTGCGCGAAGGCTTCCGTCCCTGGCTGAAGGCCGGCGCCTATGACGTGATGATGCCGGATGTGAAATATGCCGGCGGCCCGGCGGAGATGCTGGAGATCGCCGCGGAATTCGCGACATACGGCGTTGCCTTCTCGCCGCACAACCCGACAGGCCCGATCTGCCACGCGCATTCGCTGCATGTCTGCGCGGCGCTCGCCGACAGCGATCTGCTGGAGGTCCAGTTCGACGAGACCCCGGAATTCGCGGCCCTGACCGCCGGTTCCGTCCCTGCGATGGACGGCGGGATTTCCGGCCTTCCCGGACGGGGATTGGGCCTCGGCCTCGAATTCATCCCCGACCAGCGGGGCGCGCGAACGCTCGTTTCGACAGGAAAGACCCGTTCATGAGCCCTTTGGAAACGCACATCGATCTCGGGATCACGGTGATGCCGGAGTACTTCCAGTCCGAGGGAGTTGAGGCTGTGCTTGAACGCGTCGCGGATCTGGCCTGTGCCCGTTCCGTCACGACCTCGCCCTATGTCGCCGCGCGCGTCGCCGAAGGCACCGGCCGTCGCGAGCCGCCCAGCGACGGCGGCATCGGGAAGAAACGCCTGCTCGACAGGTCGCTCTGGGGTGCGCGCGAGCTGTGGATGACCGCCTCGCCCAGTTTCCGTCCCGACCTTCGGCTTTACGACGCCCTGACGTACAGCCCACCCGAGCCCGATGCCCTCACCATGGCCGAAGGCGGCAAGGTCGGCGCCTTCCTCGATGCCGCGAAAGCGCGGGGTCTGGAGACCTGGCTGCAGATACAGGCGGCGATCCCTCCCTGCTACCGGGTGCAGTTCGGCGGACCGGTGCCCGAAGACGAGCCGATGACGCCGGACGGGCTGCCCTTTCCGGGCCGTGTCGACAGCAATGCCTCGCTCGCGTCGGAGGATCTGCGCGCCTACCTGCGCGCCATCGTCGCCGATCTCGCCCGGGCCTATCCGCAGGTGGACGGGTTCCGTTTCGACTGGCCGGAATACCCGGTCTATCACTTCCAGACGCTGTTCTTCGACTTCAATCCCGCCGTCGGACGTTTCGCCGAACGGACTGGAGTGCCGTTTGAGCAGATCCGCACCGGTACGCAGACGTTTCTCTCGGATCTCGGCGACGGAAGCATCCGGCGGCATCGCATCGCCCTCGACGATCTCGCGTCCTTCCGCGAAAGCCTTTTCGCCGCTTACCCGGTGCTGTCGGAATTGCTGGCGCTCAGGCGTGCCGTCGTGACGGATCATGCGCGCTTTCTGAAAGAAACCGTGGCCGAAGCGACCGGCGGGCGGTCGAAGGTTTTTCTCCAGTGTTTTCCTCCGCCTCTGAACGAGGCGACGGGGTTCGATCTGACCGAGGCGGGCACAATGGCCGACGTTCTCGGCGTCAAGTTCTACACGATGCACTGGCCGCTAATCGAGGCGGATTACCTTCGCGCCCTGCGCGAGAGGACCGACTTTTCCCCGTCGTCGATCGCCAGTGCGCTCAGCGCCATCCTGAGGCTTTCGCCTGCGGACCCGGACCGGCGGGTCCGGGATATCCGTTATCCCGAACCCGAAGAGCCGCATCCCGCCGATTCGGCGGACATCACCGCGAAGATGCGGGCGGCGCGGCAGGGAGTGCCGCAGGGGACGCGGCTTTACGGGATTACACACAGCTACGGCCCGCTCGAGGACGTGATGCGGCGTTTCGATGCCGTCGCCCGTGGCGCGGAGGGTGCGGTTCAGGTCAACCGCTACGGTTATCTCTCGGACGAGAAACTCGCCGCGATCGGACGAAGGGTCGGGCAGCAGACCGCCGCCTGATAGGGAACATTCCGCTGGTTGTTTGAGACCCCATATGAAAACGCTTTGGGGCTTGATTTCCTCACCCAGTCTTTCAGATTGGCCGCAAAACTAGGGAGGATGCAGTTTTGCTGTTGTCCGATAATGCGTTTGGAGAGCTGATTTTAGGAGGCGCACTGATTGGCCTCGCGGCTGGTCTTCTGACACTCCTAACGGGCCGCGTCATGAGCGCTTCTAGTATGATCGGAAGTCTTCTTGGTGGCGCCGAAGGACTGGCTGCAACAAGCATCGCTTTTATCGGAGGCATTGCAGCGGCCTCGTTGATCTTGGGCGGCATAGGCTTTTCACCACAACCGTCTGGCGAAGCAGACTTGCCGTTTCTGGTGATAGGCGGGCTTCTTGTTGGTTTCGGCGCACGGTTCGGCGGCGCTAGCATTGTTGGGGCCTTGACCGGGATTGCACGGCGTTCAAAGCAGGCGGTTGCTGTTTTCGTAACGATTTCGACGGGTGCTGCGCTCGCGGTTTTTCTGCAACGGCTTCTGGGCGGCGGAGGTGTGGCATGATCCGGATCGTTGCTTTGGCGTGTGGATTGTTGTGCGGCGCAGGCTTCGCAATATCCGGCCTTCATGACCCTGCCTTGCTGCAAAGGTTTCTGATGCCGCAGCAGACCTGGTCCCTCTCACTGGGGCTGGGTTTGGTCTGCGCGATTATTGCAGCCGGTCTTGTCATGGCCCTATCAGGCAATCGCAACACGCCGCTTCTGGGCGGTGAAATTGAGCCTCTGCCGGGTGGAACAGGCTGGAGACCGCTCGTGAGCGCTCTGGTGTTCGGTCTGGGCTGGGGGCTTTCGGGCTATTTCCCTCTTACTGCGATGGTCTCGGCTGGAATGTTGTCTTCCGGCGCATCGATCTTTCTGATCTCAGTTCTGGGCGGGATGATCCTGACCGACGTGCTTTCAAACGGCGGTAGATTGAAGAGAGGTGGGCGAGGTTCGTTCGGTTAACGAGCTGTTGGTGTATCGAAATGGAATGATCCTCGGGACGGCAGCGAAGTCCCGCTCAGCGGACGTTCGTGCAGCTAAATCCCAATGTCCACTTTTCGGCCTGCGACATGCCGGAAGCCAACGACCTGACCGTAGGCATAATGGCGCTTGTGGCCCAGCAAGAGGGGGAGGCGCTCTCCCGACAGACGAAGGACGCGCTTGCAGCCGCGAAGGCTCGTGGGGTGAAGCTCGGCATTCCGAATGGGGCCGCGACGCTCAGGCAGGCGGGGAAGGGCGGTGTGTCGCTCCATGAGGCAGTCAGCGGCAATGCGCTGCGGGACCTCGAATCTTCTCCGGCCGGACGCGAGGCGCTGCAACTTCTGCTTCTCGACCGGGTCGAGGAGGGAGACGCGAGTTTGTTCGACGGCATTGCCGTTCGAATGGTCGAGCTTTCAGGACGCTGACCATGCTGATGCGTGTCGGGACCTGGCCAATCACGATACGGGTGGCCGTCGCAACTGCGGTTCTCATGGTCCTGCTTGGACTCGTTGCATCGCATCAGGTGCCTTTTACCCTCGGCAGGCTTCAGGACGCCCGGCTCCGCGAATATGCGCGGCTTCACGTCGAAGGTCTTGCCGTGGCCCTGGTTCCTTTCGCGCTGCACAAGGAAGTGTGGGAGGTCTACGATATGCTCGACAGGGCGCGCGCGAATGCCTAGGGCGAATGCATCCTTTTCATCGTCGTAGCGGACGAACGTGCAAGGGTTTCACCAACACTGGTCATTTAAGTACCAAGCCTGCTGCGCTTACCCCTCTTGGGGCCATTCTCTGCAGATTGCGCGACGGTTTCATAGTCTGGCCGCTGATTTCGGATGCACCGTTCAGATTGTTTTTCGATGATACCTACCGCCAGACCTTCCGTGAAGGAGAGGGCTGTTTTACGCGCCGTCGGTACGTTGAACGCGCGATCCCGCTCCAAAGGATATCCGCTTCTGGGCGAGGCGGTTGATGCCCAACCCGTCCAGAACCGGCCGAAGCGCTACCCCAAGCAGCACGCCGATAGCCAGTTGCGCGCAGATTTCCACCGGTGTGGGAAGGAGCCCAGGCACGAACTGACTCAGGGCGAAATCAACCGCGCGATGGCTGAGATAGATCATTAGCGCGTGGCCCGACACAATCACTAGAACGGCTGCCAGGATACGCGGAATGGTTACGAAGGGCACGAATATGCAGAGGCCCAACGCCAACAGCCATGTAATCTCTGTCATTTCCACGTAGACGACCTGCGCGAGAGCAAAGTGCGCAATTCCAAGCAGGATTGCAATGATCCGTCGCTGCAAACTGTCCGCATAGGCAAACAGCACGCCCAGCGCAAAGACCGGAAGCAGCGTCGTCGGCGCGTGTTGAAGCAGTTCTGATATCCATTCGATCTTGCCAAGATCCAGCGGACCGGACAGCAGCAGGATCAGACCCGCGCCGATGATCTCGGCCATCCCGTAGAACACCAGCGCGCCCCGCCATGGATTCGACGCCAGGGCTGCCCGCACCCTGGGTATTGCCAGCAAAACGGCCAGCAGGAAGAAAATCTGCAGGTATGTGTGAAGAAACCATAGCCAGACAAGGTGACGGTGCTCGGTATTGATACCGAGGATCACCAGATCGATGAACTGCGCAACATTCTCATAAAGAAGCACGGTGGCGGGATGAGGCGAATTGCCGATCTCGCTGTGCACCATGAAGATCAGTATCGACGCTGGGACCAGCGGCACGAGCAGCTTGGCGATCAATGCCCAGACGCGACCGGTCCGCCCGTCCTCCAAAATCGCAGGCAGGTGCAGGCGCCCAAACGTGTATCCGGCCAGCGCGAACAGCACGAGCGAAGCCCCTACCACCATCTCCCAGCCCTCATGCTGGGCGACAATAAGAGCGATGGCGATACTCCGCATGACGATGAACGTGTCCAGGCGTCTCGCCGGAAGGAACCAACCGGTCTGTTTTTGTCCGGCGTCGGCGTCTTTCCGATGGAGCGCCAGTTTCGAGACCGCCATCCATTCCCAATTTTCGGGCAGAACGAACCCGTGCGCTTCGAGTTCGAGCCGCGCCTCGATCGTCGACAGGCTATCTGCGCCGAGGTCGAAGAGGGACTCTACGCGGCGGATCACGGGTCCCCGAGCCAAACCGCCCTATACATATTTAAAAACAATAACTTAGAGTGGAGAAGGTTCGACCCCGGTCCGATCCCCTCCATCGAACTCTGTCGGGGCACCTACTGGAGCGCCGTGAACGCCGCGACAGCGATGGCGAGTCCGGCACCTATGCCAAGAAAACCTGCCACGCGTCGACGATCCTGGCGCGACGCACCGCCCGCATAATCGAAACGTTCATAGACCACCTTGTCCATCGGCAAACCCAGATCCAGAAGCGTGTCCGACACTGCGGTGACCATCGGCCCCGGGCCGCAGATCAGGGCCACACTGCGTTGCGGGTCAAGACCGTCGAGCAGGCGTTGCAGCCGGTCCGCTGACAGGCGCCCAACTTCACCCGTCCAGCCATCACCTGCCTCTTCGCTGACCAGCATGACCTCCAGGTCAAGCACCTGTTTCGCGGTCTCGATCTCCGGCAGACATGCAAAGTTTTGCGGAACACCCGCCGCATAGGCCAGACGCACGGGCCGAGGGTCGCGGCGGGCCACCAGATCGCGCAGAATGCCCATGATCGGCGCAATGCCCACGCCGCCGGCCAGCAGCAGAACGGACTCGCCGGAATGGGCATCCAGCGAAAACTCGCCATAGGGACCATCAATGCCGATCGCGGTGCCGGGGGGCAGATTGCCAATGGTGCTGGTGAAATCGCCCGCCTCCTTGATGATCAGGCTCAGCCCGGGCCGATGAGGGCTGTCGGCGATGGAAAACGGGTGATCGAACAGGGGAAAGCGGCGCTCACCTTCGGTCATCCAGACGAATTGCCCGGCGGAATAGCCCAGCTTTGGCGTGTCCTTGGCGGGCTGGATGTCAAGCTCCCACATCCGGCCTGCCAGTTTAGTGATCGATGCAAGCTGCCAGGGCCGCTGGTGCAGCTTTGCCCAACGCCAACCATACAGCACCGCAATAACGGTCACGACCGCCAGGCCAATCCCCCACCACAGCCCGTAAACCGGCCCCATCGCGCTGAACCGGCCGGTGGACGTTGCATGATGCAGCCCGCCCCCCACAGCCAGCAGGCCAAGGGTGACATGTGTCGCGCGCCATATCTCATAGCGCCATGGCAGGCGGTCGCGCAGGATCGAAGTGACGACAAGAACCACCAACGCACCGAGCGCCACCACACCGGTTCGATAATGCGGCAGGGTCAGATAGGCCATCAGTCGTTCTGCGCCGAGTGCGGGGTTCTCGGCCCATGTCGGCAGCACATAGGCCAAGGGGTGCAGGACCAGCGCGATCAGCACCCACCACGCGGCTATCTTGTGAAACGCCATGATCTTGTCGATACCCAGGTGGCCCGAGATGA
>CAZRNL010000160.1:0-7016 GCA_964601395.1 uncultured Silicimonas sp.
TTCCTGTGGCCCTGATCCTGATTCCGACCGCGCTCGTCCTGAAGCAACCTGACCTTGGCACCGCGATCCTGTTGGTCGCGGGCGGCGGGATCGTCATGTTCTGCGCCGGAGTGTCTTGGTGGTATTTCATCGGCGTCATCACGGCGGGGGTAGGGCTGGTCTATACCGTCATAGCGTCGCGCGGAACCGAGTGGCAGCTTATCAAGGACTATCAGTTTCGCCGGATCGACACCTTCCTCGATCCGTCCACCGATCCTCTGGGAGCGGGCTATCACATCACGCAGTCAAAGATCGCGCTGGGCTCGGGCGGCTGGAGCGGCAAGGGGTTCATGCAGGGTACGCAGTCGCGACTGAATTTTCTGCCCGAGAAGCACACCGACTTCATCTTCACGACGCTTGCTGAGGAGTTCGGGTTTCTGGGCGCTTTCTCCTTGCTGACGCTCTATGGCCTGATCATCCTTTTCTGCATCGTCTCGGCGATGGGCAACAAGGACCGGTTCGGCGCGCTTCTGACGCTTGGCGTCGCCGCGACGCTGTTCCTGTTCTTCGCGGTCAACATGTCGATGGTCATGGGGCTGGCCCCTGTAGTGGGTGTGCCGCTGCCACTGGTCAGCTACGGCGGATCGGCCATGCTGGTTCTCCTGGGGGCCTTCGGTCTGGTCCAGTCCGCTCACATTCACCGGCCGCGTAGCCGATGATAAAGGTCCTGTTCGCGGCAAAGCCCTCAGACTGGGCCGAGTACGAGACTGTCCTGCCGGCGGCGATCCTGGACTCGGGCGTGGAGGCGCAGGTCGTGACCGAGGCCGATCCGGCCACGGTCGACTACATCGTGTACGCCCCGAGCAGCGCCGTTCAGGACTTCCGGCCCTTTACCCGGCTGAAGGCGGTGCTGAACCTTTGGGCGGGTGTCGAGAACGTCGTCGGGAACAAGACGCTGTCCGTACCGCTCACCAGGATGGTTGACCACGGGCTGACCGAAGGCATGGTCGAATGGTGTGTAGGCCATACCTTGCGCCACCATCTGGGCATGGACCAGGATATCCTGAGGACCGACAACGCTTGGCAACCGCACGTGCCGCCCCTGGCGCGCAACCGCAAGGTTACGGTCCTGGGATTGGGAGAGTTGGGTCAGGCTGTTGCCGGGGCGCTGTCGGATATCGGATTCGATGTCGCAGGATGGAGCCGGACACCCAAGGACGTGCCGGGTGTTCAGTGCCTGGCGGGAGTAGACGGACTTGCGGTAGCCTTGAAGCGCGCTGAGATCCTGATCCTCCTCCTGCCGCTCACTGACGCGACGCGAGATCTGATGAATGCGGAACGCATCGCCTTGCTGCCCGAGGGGGCATTCATAATCAATCCGGGGCGCGGACCGCTGATCGACGATGAGGCCCTTTTGGCGGCACTCGACGCGGGTCGGATCGCGCATGCGACGCTCGATGTCTTCCGCGTCGAGCCCCTGCCGGAGGATCATCCGTTCTGGGCGCATCCCAATGTGACGGTGACGCCGCATATCGCGTCCGATACACGGGCAGAAAGCGCCGCGGACGTGATTGCGGAGAACATCCGGCGTGGCGAAGCGGGCGAACCGCTACTGCACGTCGTGAATCGGAAAGCCGGATACTAACGCAGGCGAGGCGGCTTGTTTGGGTCCATCCCCGGAGCCGAAGGCGCCTCCGCTCGGACGGGTTCAGGCAGGTCGAAGCGAAGACCGACCTTTGCAAGACGCGCCGCGATGGGATCTGTTCTCTTCAGGAAAGTGACATCCAGTTCACCCCCCTCCAACCCGGAGAAGACAAGCGCCTCGCTGACCGCGCGCGCCAAGGCGGGTTCCGCGCCCGGAAGCGGGTCGATCAGAACCAGGACATGCCCACGGCGGCCACCCTTCCACCTGACTGCCGCAAGATAGGCCATTGCAGCAAGACCTGCCGCCGTCGCAAGCTTGGTGTCGATCGCTCCGATCAGGCGTTCCGGCAGTCCCGTCGGAGGGAAGAATTCTTCAGGCGTTTCAACCGTTTCGGTAGGTCGAGCGGCGAGAGTTTTGTTCAGCCAGTCCACAGCCGTATCGGGAATGAGCATTTCCGACGGCGCAGTCCCGAGGTTCAGTCCGATCCCCAAGGACTGCCCGGACAGCAACTCGGCAAGGCTGCGCCCGGACATCGCGGCATAGGGAGCGGGTCCGCCGGTGAAGGCGGCAAGCCGTTCCTCCCGATCAAAGGCCAGGACGAAGTCGCCGTCGCCGGTCTGGAAAACCCTGGGCTTCGCCGTCAAGCCCTCGGCTTCTTCTTCGAGCAGAAGGAACAACTCTCCGTCTGCAAGCCGTTCATAGAACGCCAATCGCAAGGTCTCGTCGCCCGGTTCGGCCTCCATACTCGCGTGTGCCCGGTCGAGTGGTGTCTCGTTCATGTCAGCGCCTCTTGCACGCGAGTCCGCAGGACTGGCAGAAGTTCGCTCTCGAACCACGGGTTCTTTTTCAACCAGCCGGTATTGCGCCAGGATGGGTGGGGGAGGGGAACTGCGTCCGGGAGGTGTTCGCGCCATCCTGCGACAGTGTCGGTGACATTGCGCCTCACACCACCGTGCAGGTGCCACGCCTGGGCATAGCCGCCGATCAGAAGCGTGAGCCGGACATCCGAAAGCCGCTCCATGATCTGGGTGCGCCAGGTCTTTGCACAAATTTGCGGCGGCGGCAGGTCGGCTCCCTTCGCGTCATAGCCTGGAAAGCAGAAAGCCATCGGGACAATCGCAATCCGGCCGAGGTCGTAGAAGGTTTGTGCATCTATCCCCATCCAGTCGCGCAGCCGGTCGCCTGATGGGTCGAGGAATGGCACCTGCGCTTCGTGAACGCGCAACCCCGGAGCCTGACCCGCGACAAGGATACGCGCTCCGGACTTGAACCATGCAACCGGTCGCGGTTCGTGCGCGGTCTGCGTTGCAAGGAAACGCTCCGCGCAAATCTGGCAGGCGCAGAGATCGGATTTGAGGCGCTCGATGTCCATGAGTGCGAGGTAGTCCGCGCCGCATCAAAGATCCACACCCGCTTCAATTACTTCTATAGTCCCAGAAGCAGGGACACCCTCGCCATCTGAACAAGCCCGACACCTTGTCCCGCCACTGAGGCTGGTCTATCCCGGCTCGAACGGGGGGACTTAAGAATGTACCGCGTCTGGGATTTCGTCACCAACTACTCCCTTCTGCTGATCGCCGGCGCACTTGTCGCGCTGGTCTGGGCGAACTGGGATGTGGCCAGCTACCGTGATTTCGTGGAATACGAACTGCTGCACGGCTCATTTGTCGGCCATGCGCACTACAATGAAGCCGGGCAGATCGAGTATCGCTCGCTGACGCTTCACTATCTCGTCAACGACGTTCTGATGGCCTTCTTCTTCGCCATTGCGGCGAAAGAAGTCTGGGAAGCGGTAATCTTGAAGAACGGCAGTCTGCGCGGGAGAAAGGCGGCCACGCCGCTGTTCGCGACCGTTGGTGGCATGATTGGTCCGGTAACGGTCTATCTGGGGCTCGCGACGATCCTCGGGTCTGATGTCTTCGACGCCGTGGCCAACGGATGGGCCATCCCGACCGCGACCGATATCGCCTTCAGCTATCTCGTCGGACGGATCGTATTCGGCGCCGGCCATCCAGCGGTCCGTTTTCTTCTGCTGCTGGCGATCGCTGACGATGCGGCAGGACTTGTCATCCTGGCGATCTTCTACCCTTCTGGTGACCTGACGCTACACTGGCTACTGTTGTCGTTGGGAGCGGCGGTCGGTGTCTTTGTCCTGTTCAACTGGTTGCCGAGAGTCACCGACAAGGGTGACCAACTCCGCCGACGCTCGACCTGGGTTCGCAACAGGTTGAGCTTCTGGCCCTACCTCATCGCCGCCTGCCTAAGTTGGTACGGTTTTCAGGAAAGCGGCCTGCACCCGGCGTTGGGACTTCTTCCTATCGTACCGACCATACCCCACGCCGATCGCGCTTTCGGCGTATTCAGCGAGGCGGAGCAATACCTGACCGACCTTCTGAACAGGGTAGAGCATCTTCTCAAGCATCCGGTCGAGATTATCCTGTTCTTATTCGGGCTGACGAACGCAGGAGTCGAGTTCGCGTCGATCTCGGATCCCACCTGGCTTGTGCTTCTCGGTCTCATGATCGGCAAGCCTGCAGGCATCTTTGTGTTCGGGTGGATTGCGGCTGTGCCGCTGCGGCTTGGGCTTCCCAAGGGAATGCGGATGATCGACCTGCTCGTTGTCGGCCTCGTGGCCGCGATCGGGTTCACCGTGTCGCTTTTCATCGCCTCGGTCGCCTTCGAACCCGGTTCGGTCCAGGATGCGGCGAAGATGGGTGCGCTTTTCAGTTTCGCGACTGCCATCATAGCGGTCGTTGCGGGCAGGCTGGCGGGGATCAGAAGACTGCCCGGCTAGGTCTCGGTGGCGTCTTCTCGGCACGTTCCCGCCTTCAGGACACACCCGATGGGCGTCGAACTGCCGTCAGGACAATGCCGATTGCCAAACTGTTGGTGCTTCCGTCATATTCTTGCCAGAACAATGGCGGAAGTCTGGCCGGGATGGAATCGCAAGAAATCAACCGGAAATGGACTCTGCGTGAGGCGAGATGATCGAGTTCAAGAACGTCAGCAAGTCCTTCTGGACGGGCGAGAAGCGTAAGGTCATCCTGGACCGGGCGTCGTTTCGCGTGGAACTCGGCAATTCGCTCGGCATTCTGGCGCCCAATGGAACCGGGAAGACGACGATCATCAACATGATGGCCGGTCTCGAACTTCCGGACGAGGGCGAGATCTCCCGCCGCTCGCGGATATCGTTCCCGCTCGGATTCATGGGCGGGATCATCAACAAGCTGTCGGCGATGGAGAATTGCCGTTTCATCGCTCGACTGTACGACAAGGACCCGGACTATCTGGAAGCCTTCTGCCGCTGGGTCTGCGGGCTGGAGGAATACTTCGACATGCCGGTCGGAACCTACAGCGCCGGGATGCGGGCAAGATTTTCCTTCGCGCTTCTGCTGGCACTCGATTTCGATATCTATCTGATCGACGAGGGTATGCCCTCGACTACGGATGCGGAATTCAACAAGCGGGCCGGACAAATTCTGCATGAACGGCTGAAAACGGCTACCGTGGTGATCGTGTCTCACCAGGTCAGCACACTTGAGAAATTCTGTCGCTCTGCCGCGGTTTTGCGGCACGGGCAACTTCACATGTTCGACACGCTGGAAGAGGCGAAAGACCTATATGACTATGAAGCCCAAAGCGCGTAGGTTCCGCATCGGCCGCGCCTCCGAAACCACGTCGCATTCCGGCGTGGACCTTCCGGGAACGACCGAGGACGGCTTCGGCGACGCGCCGTTTCCCGGATCGGCGAAGGCCGACCTTTTGGCAAATGAAGGAGCGGCGTCATCTCAAGACATGGCCCAGATCAGGCGCGAAGGTCTGACCGGGCGTCAGTTGAGGATGGCGCGGCGACTGGCGCAAAAGCATGGAATGACGCCATCGTCGGATTTCGATGCGGTCCGCCTTCTGCGCGCCAAGGGGATTGATCCCTTCGACCGCACGCATATGCTGGAATTGGTCGTGCCGAAGGGCGAGGACGATGCATCGAGCGCGTCCACCGGGACCGCCATTGCGAATACCGGGGGTGCCGCCGTGGGTCGGGCGGGATTGCCGCAGACCGTCGAACCCGCCCAAGTTCCCGGACCCGTCAGGAAACCGGCTCAGACGGGCTTTCACGACATCGAACGCATCCAGTTGGATATCGCGCGCAGAAGGCGGCGCAAGCTTGGATTTCTTGTCGCTCGGCTGACGGCGTTCATTCTGGTTCCGACCCTACTGGCGTTCTACTATTTCGCCTTCATTGCTACTCCGACCTATGCGACGAATTCCGAGTTCGTCGTTCAGCAGGCCGAAAGCCAGTCCGCGTCCGGCGGTCTTCTCGGTGGCACCTCGCTGGCGACCAGCCAGGACTCCATCATGGTGCAGGACTTCCTGATGTCGCGCGAAGCGATGCTGCGCCTGGACGGTGATCACGATTATCGCGCGCATTTTTCGGACCCCTCGATCGACGCCCTGCAACGCCTTCCCGCGGATTCCTCGAATGAGGCTCTGTATTCCTATTTCAAGGACAATGTCTCAATCGGCTACGACCCGACGGAGGGCGTCGTCCGGATGGAAGTTTCGGCGCTGACGCCCGAGATGTCGCGGACCTTCTCGGAGGCGCTGATCGGCTACGCGGAAGAGCGCGTGGACGCGGTGACGGACCGCAAGAGGTCCGATCAGATGCGCGGCGCTCGCGAAAGCTTCGAAGAGGCCGAGGCGAAGATGGTTGCGGCGCAGGAAAGGGTACTCGCGCTTCAGGAAAAACTGGGCGTGCTAGATCCGGCATCCGAGACCAACGGCATCATGGGGCAGATCAACCAGTTCGAGTTGCAACTGGCAGAGAAGCGTCTTCAGCTTCGGCAGCTAATGGACAATTCGCGACCCAATCAGGCCCGTGTCGCGGGTGCCGAGGGCGACATAGCCCGTCTTGAGGAACTGATCGCGGACCTCAGGTCGCAACTGACCGTCGCCGGAGGATCGGATACCTCGATGGCCTCGATCAGCGGTCAATTGCGGATGGCGGAAGTCGATCTCGAAACGCGAACGATGATGATGCAGGAAACGCTCACCCTTATGGAAGCCGCCCGAACGGAGGCGAATCGTCAGAGCCGCTATCTTGCCGTTCACGTTGTGCCGATCCCGCCGGACGAACCGACCTATCCGAAAGTCTTCGAGAACACACTGATCGCGTTCCTGATTTTCGGCGCAATCTACCTGCTTTGTTCGGTAACCGTATCCATTCTGCGCGAGCAGGTTTCGAGCTGAGCCAACACTGTCGACAGCCCCTGTCCACGCGAGTTATTTTCGCTGTGGCGGGGGCTTGCGCCATGCGGCCACTCTGAGTAAGTAACGCCTCACTGCTGGGGAGTGGCGCAACGGTAGCGCAACGGTTTTTGGTACCGCAGGTTGC
>CAZRNL010000161.1:0-7008 GCA_964601395.1 uncultured Silicimonas sp.
AGGAGCCCGACGAGGTCGAGACGACATCGAACATCGCTTGCCGGTCGAGACCGAGTTTGTCAGCAAGAGCAAAGGCTTCGCAGGTGGCGATCATTGTCGCGCCAAGGATCATGTTGTTGCAGATCTTCGCGGCCTGCCCGTTGCCGGAGGGTCCGCAGTGGACCGCCTTCTGGCCCATGACGTCGAAAAGCGGTTTGGCATCGGCGAAGGCATCGTCCGCGCCGCCGATCATGAAGGTCAGCGTGCCTGCCTCGGCACCGCCGATGCCTCCGGATACGGGGGCGTCGAGGGCGCGGAGACCTGCCACCGTGGCCTGATCGGCGACCGCGCGGGCGCTTTCCACGTCCACGGTCGAGCAATCGAGCAGGATCGCGCCCGCCTCCATCACCGGGATCACCTCGTCGGCCACCTTCCTCAAGATCGCGCCATCGGGCAGCATGGTGATGACCACCTCTGCGCCCTTCGCGGCCTCGGCGGCGCTGGCGGCGGCGGTCACGCCTTCGGGCATCGGGGCGGCGAGATCGAAGCCGGTGACTTCGTGTCCGGCGGCGGCAAGGTTCTTCGCCATCGGGCCGCCCATGTTGCCAAGGCCTATGAATCCGATCTTCATGATCTGTCCTCCAGCGTCAATTCGTCCGCTCCGAGCGGCATCAGCATGCCGCTGACCTCGGCGGGTGTGGGATCTTCGGGGCGGGCGTGCCGCCACGCGGGGTTGCGGTCCTTGTCGATGATCGCCGCCCGGATGCCTTCGCGGAAATCGCCCATCTCGACGATGCGATGCCCGAAACGGTATTCGGCCTTCAGCGCCTCGTCCATCCTGTCGCGCAGCCGCGCGCGGTGGACCAGCTCGACCGTGCAGGCCATCGAGATGGGGCAGAGCCGGTTCAGCGTTTCGCGGGTCCGCGTGGCCCAATCGTCGCCCTTGTGGTCCAGCGAACGCAGGATGTCGCGGAGCGTCTCGCCGCCGAAATGTTCATTGATATGAGGCAGGTCCGGCGCGATCTTCGCGTCGGGCGCTGACTGCGCGGCGCGGTCGATCTCGTCCCAGTCGCCGGTCTCTTCCAGTCGTCCGATCAGATCGGGCCAGTCGGCTTCGGGTATGAAATAGTCCGCGAAACCCGCCAGGATCGCGTCGCCCGGCCCCATGCGATATCCGGTCACGCCCAGGTATTCGCCCAGCCGTCCCGGCGCGCGGGACAGAAGCAGCGAGCCGCCAACGTCCGGGATCAGGCCGATCCCGCATTCGGGCATGGCGATGCGGCTGGTGTCACCCACGATCCGGTGCGAGGCGTGGCAGCCTAGGCCGACGCCGCCGCCCATGATGAAGCCCTGCATGAAGGCGGCGACGGGCTTGGGGAAATCGAACAGCGCCTTGTTCACCGGGTATTCGTCGCGCCAGAAGCGGCGCGGCGTGTCGTAATCGCCTGCGACCATCGCGTGGTAGATGCCCGCGATGTCGCCGCCCGCGCAGAAAGCCTTCTCGCCTTCGGCGTCGATCACCAGCATGGCGATATCGTCATCGGCCGCGAAGCGGGGCAGGGCCTCGGCCAGTGCGTTCACCATGCCATGGTTGAGAGCGTTCAGCGCGCGGGCGCGGGTCAGCGTGATGCGGCCGACGCGGCCGGATTTCCGGATCTGTATTTCGCTCATCGGTTCTTCAGCATGTCGCGGGCCACGATCATCCGCATGATTTCGTTGGTGCCTTCGAGGATACGATGAACGCGCAGGTCGCGGACCACTTTCTCTATGCCGTAGTCTGCCAGGTAGCCGTAGCCGCCGTGCATCTGAAGGCAGGTGTCGGCGGTGCGGGAGGCGGCCTCGGTGACGAAGGCCTTGGCCATCGCGCAGCGCCGTGTGGCGTCGGGCTGGCCGGTGTCGAGCGCCCAGGCCGCGTGGCGCAGGAAGGTGCGGGCGGCCTGCATCTCGATCTCCATGTCCGCGAGCTTGAATTGCAGCGCCTGGAACTGGTCGATGGTCTTTCCGAAAGCCTTGCGCTCGCCCATGTAGGACAGCGTCTGGTCCAGCGCCCATTGCGCTGCCCCGAGCGAACAGGCCGAGATGTTCAGACGGCCCCCGTCGAGGCCGGCCATCGCATATGTGAAACCCTTGCCCTCTTCGCCCAGCAGATTTTCCGCCGGAATGTGGCAATGGTCCAACTGAACCTGGCGGGTCGGCTGGCTGCGCCAGCCCATCTTGTCCTCGAGACCGCCGAAGGAAAGGCCCTTGGCACCGTCCTCGACGAGAAAGGCGCTGATGCCCTTCGCCCCGTCCTCGCCCGAGCGGGCCATCACGAGATACGCGTCCGAATAGCCGCCGCCCGAGATGAAGGCCTTGGTGCCGGTCAGTGCCCAGCCGTCGTTGGTGCGGGCGGCCCTGGTCTTGAGCGCGGCGGCGTCCGAGCCGGACGCGGGTTCGGTCAGGCAGTAGGAGAGCACGGTCTCCATCGTCAGCGCCCTGGGCAAGACACGCTCTTTCATCTCGTCCGAGCCGTAGGCGTCGATCATCCGGGCGACCATGTTGTGGATCGAGAGGAACGCCGCGACGGACGCGCAGGAGCGGCTGAGCGCCTCGAAGACCAGCGTGGCGTCGAGGCGGGTCAGCCCCGCGCCGCCCGAAGCCTCGCTGACGTAAAGCCCGCCGAAGCCCAATTCGGCGATCTCGGTCCAGAGCGTCTTCGGGATCGTGCCGTCTTTCTCCCACTGCCGGGCAAAGGGGGCGATACGGTCCTCGCCGAAGGCGCGGGCGGTGTCGACGATGAAGGATTGTTCCTCACTCAGCGCAAAATCCATCGCTTCCTCCCCCGGAACTGAACGCTCGTACAATTAGCGCGTCCGCGAGCCCGGACGCAAGCTCAGAGATCGGCAGTGAATTCTTCCGCCAGGTGCCTGACGACCGCGCAAAGCGCGTTGTGGTGGTCCTCGCCCTTGTCGGTCGCACGATCATAAACCGCCCGCTGCCGGTCGGCGCTGGTCCCGCCTTCGACGATCCGGAACGCTCCGTGAATGGCCTCGGTACAGCCCAGAACCCCCGCGTCTTCCTCGATAAGGTCGATCATCTCGGTGACAAGGTCGTTCATCGGCACGATTTCCCGCCGTCCGAAGTCGATCAGCCCTTCGGATGCGCCGAAACGCTGCGCTCGCCAGCGGTTCTCGCCGACAAGAAACCGGTCGTATATCCTCCACCGCTGGTTCTTCTTCGAAAGCCGCCACAGCATCCGGGTCAGGCATTGCGTCAGTGCCGCAAGCGTCAAGGTGTCCTCGAGCCGGGGCGAGACATCGCAGATGCGGGACTCGATGGTCGGATAGCGGTGCGACGGCCGCAGATCCCACCAGATCTTGGTGGAATCCTCGATCACCTCGAGTTCGGTCAGGACTCCGACCGTGCGCTCGTACTCGCCCCAGCCCGAAAAGCGCGGCGGCAGACCCGTGCGCGGCAGGTTGTCGAAGACCGTCAGCCGGTAGGACGCAAGGCCGGTATCCACGCCCTGCCAGTAGGGCGAGGACGTGGACAGCGCCAGGAGATGCGGCAGGAAATAGACAAGCTGGTTCATCAGGTCGATCCGCATCTCGCGGTTGTCGATGCCGATGTGAACGTGCATGCCCGAAATCAGCATCCGCCGTGCCACTCCGGCCAAGGCCTTTTGCAGGTCGTTGTACCTGTCCTTGTCCGTGTGATGCTGGTCTTTCCAGTCCGCGAAAGGGTGGCAGGACACGGCGATGGGGGTGAGGCCGAAGTCGGTGGCCACCTCGGCAACGGTCGAGCGAAGGCGCTTCAGGTCGTCGCGTGCCTCTGCGATCGTCGTACAGACCCGCGTGCCGATCTCGACCTGGCAGGCCTTGAACTCGGGACTGACTTGGTCCTTCAACCGCTCGGCGCAAGCCGCCATCATGGCTTCGGGGGACGGGGCGAGAGCGCAGCTCTCGGGATCGATCAAAAGGTACTCCTCCTCGATCCCCAGGGTGAAGGCGGGTGATTCTGTATCGGCCATGGGCTCACTCTTTTGGTGCGTCGACTAGAGCAAACCGAATCGCAAGCGGCAAGCACTGCATTGTTTCCGAAAATTGGGTAGTTCTGGGCATACGGAATGTTTGTTTCTGTGGTTGGCCGGGTATGTGTGCTGAATGTGTCGAAAAACCCATAAAATCTTCACATTCTCTTAAGTTCCTGCTGCAAGTGCATTGCATCGACGATGGATACCGGACTATAAAACCTCACAGATGTAACTGTGCCGAATTGAATTTTTGTGGGGATCACATGGTAAACTATAAGGCAACTGTTCTGGCCGCGGGTCTTCTTGTACTCGGCTCCGCCGCCAATGCCGCGACTTGTTCCAACGGGAGCGGGTTCGCCTTCGGAAGAACGGTCGGATGCTACTCGTCCAGCGTGGGCGGTCATTCGGTTAGCCAATCTTCATTCTACAGCGTGCTTCAGCGCCTGATGAACATTCACTTCGGTGGATCGCATTCCGGATCCGGTCTGTCTTGGGTTGCCCAGTTGCCCGGCGGTTCCACCGGGGGTCAGACTCCTCCGGTCAGCGAAGTGCCGCTTCCTGCCTCGGCTCTCCTGCTTCTAGGTGGGCTTGGCGGTTTGGCATTCGCTCGCAGCCGCAAGAAGATCTGATAGCCTTAACGTGAATTAGACGCACAGGGCGGCCTTGGCCGCCCTTTTTCTTTGCGGGGTTAGCCATCCCGAGCCCCCGCCACATGCCCGCGGCCATGCGAGCAGGGTCTTTCATATTCCAAAGCCCTGGTACGCCACGGTTTGCACAACGCTGCAAAGTCGCTGCTCGGCTGAGTAGCCGGTTCGGGGCGTTAGGTCGGCTGTGACATCGTTTCTCATTTGGCGACATTTGACGAAATATGGGTAGATTAAATCACCCGAGGCGGTGTGAACGTCAAAATGCCCACGGAAAATCTAGCAAAAACTGCACAAATGGACGCCTTGAAAAATATGCAAATATTGGCATAAACTTACTTCATCTAGTGTGGGGGTTAAAATGAAGTTAAGTGTCACATCCCGGAAGGTGATAGGGCTGTTTTCTGAACAACTCCGGCTTCAGTTTGTGCCAGTCCTTCATCGCCTGCAAGGGGGTCTTGCTGCCCAGAGCTGACTGGGGCAGTTGCTGGTTGTACAGAGCCACATAGCGGTCCAGTGTGGTTTCCAGTTCCTCGCCGGAATGGAAGTGGTGGGATTGAAGTACTTCCTCGATCCGGCCGTTGAACCGCTCGACCATGCCGTTGGTTTGCGGATGCTGCGGCGGGGCCAGACGGTGTTCGATGCCGAGATCAGCGCAGAGTTGATCAAACTCGTGCCTGCCGGTGGGGCTGCGTTTGCGCAGGCCAAAGAGCCGGTCGGTGAACTCTTTCCCATTGTCGGTCAGCACGGTGCGGATGCACAGCGGGCATGCCCGTTCCAGGTCGCGCAGGAAGCGGCGGGCGTTGGCGGCAGTCTTGGACTTGTAGATGCGGATGAACACCCACCGGGTAGCCCGATCAATCGCCACGAAGAGATAGCGGCGCGAGGTTTCGTCAGCCATTTGCGGCAGATACTTCACGTCCACATGCAGATACCCGGGCTCATAGGCCTTGAACGCTTTGTGCTTGGGCCGGGGTGATTGCGCCTGCAGATCGCGCAGACTACCCACCCCGTGCCGACGCAGGCACCGGTCGAGACCCGAACGCGACACCTCCGGGTTCAGGAACTCCCGCACCACCGCCAGTAGATCGTCGATCGCCACCAGCAGCGTCTTGCGCAGAACAACCGCCACCGCCTCTTGCGCCGGGGTCAAAGTCGTTTGCAGCCGGTGCGGTGTGTGGCTGCGGTCATACACGCTGTCGCGATGCTTCCATTTGTAGACGGTCTGCCCGGTCGTGCCAAAGCGCTCCGCAAGGATTGACGCAGGCTCGTCGCTCGCCTGGATCGCCGCCCGAACCTTGGGCGTCGTCGTCGCCTGCTTGTGAAGATGGATCAGCATCGCTGCACCCCGTCCCGAATATCCCTCAGAACCGATCTTGCCATGAAAAACGCAGATCGCCGAGGGTCTATGTGATCATCCGGGATGGAACAGTTAAGTGGACTGGCAGCTCTGGCAGGCGCTTTCCTGCTTGTTGCGAATGTCGCAAGTGCGGCAACTTACACGTCCGACGGAAGCACGGCGTGCAGCAATTTCGACATTAATCCCGAAGCGATCGACTGCTTCGGCATGTCGCTTGGAAACGTGCAGCAGGTCGATGTGAACGGCGACACGTTCGATGGTGTGGCGGGCCTTTTCGGACACAGTGACTGGTCGGTGATTCAAGTTGATACCGACTTCGAGGGTGATCCGAGTGGCTCCTTCGACGTCGCTGCGCATACCTACAGCATGGTGGCGATCCTCCTGAAGTCTGCGAATGAGTTCGCGGCCTACCTCGTCGAGGATTGGTACGGTGGTAATGTTGATTTCTGGACCGCAAACGATCGGGGTCTCAGCAATTATACCGTCGTCGGCCGACTTCCTTCTGAGATTCCGCTTCCGGCCTCGGCGCTTCTGCTCTTGGGCGGTCTTGGCGGTCTCGTATTGATGCGGCGTCGCGCCAAGGTCTGATCCGACCGACGTGGCGAACCGAAACGATTGAACAGGGCGGCCCCCGTGGCCGCCCTTTTCGTTTCAGAAGGCCACCCGGTCCGCTCCCTTCAACGCCAGCATCCCCCGCGCCTCGTCCGGGGTGGCGATCTCAAGCCCGAGCCCTTCGACGAGCTGCCGCGCGAGCCTGACCTGCTCGGCATTCGATTCCGCCAGCTTGCCCGGCCCCACCCAAAGCGAGTCCTCGAGGCCGACCCGCAGGTTGCCGCCCAGGGCAAGCGACTGCGCCGCGATCCGCATCTGATTGGACCCGGCCCCCAGAACCGACCACTGGTAACTGTCCCCGAACAGCCGGTCCGCCGTGCGCTTCATGTGCGCCACATCCTCGGGGTGCGGCCCGATCCCGCCCAGGATGCCGAACACCGACTGCACGAAGAATGGAGGCT
>CAZRNL010000162.1:0-6988 GCA_964601395.1 uncultured Silicimonas sp.
CCGGGCCGCCTGGCGCGATCTTCAAGGCGCGCGCGCGGCACTGGACGAAGCCCTTGATCGCCAATCGGAAATTCGGGGCGAGGAGGATTTCCTTCGTCATGCGGTCGGCGAATTCGACAAGCTGGCCCCGGAACCCGGCGAAGACGCCGCTCTCGATCAGCGTCGCCGCATGATGCAAGGGGCCGAGAAGATCCGAGATGACATCGCCCGTGCTCATGTTGCGCTCGGACCGGACGGCGCCGAAAGCCTCCTGTCCGACGCGGGACGATGGCTGGACGATGCGGCGGCACGTGCGGAAGGCGTGCTGGATGAACCGATTGCGGCTCTTTCCCGCGCGATGGTTGAACTGGCCGAGGCCGGGGACGGTATCGCCCGTGCGCTGGAGAGGCTCGATTTCGACCCCTATGATCTGGAACGCACAGAGGAGCGGCTTTTCGCGATCCGTGCGCTCGCGCGCAAGCACGACGTCCAGCCGGATGATTTGGCAAGTACTGCCGAACACCTTCGCGAACGTTTGGCGGCTCTCGACGGATCGACCGCCGGTATTGCCGACCTGCGGCGCGCGTGTACCGAGGCCGAGGCACACTACGACCGCGCAGCGGACGCATTGGGAACGGCACGCGCCGAGGCGGCCGAAGGGCTGGATCGGGCAATGGCCGGGGAATTGGCGCCCCTGAAGATGGAGCGAGCTGTCTTCACGACCGAACTGAGTCAATCCGAGGATGGTCCGGATGGCCGTGATGCGGTGACCTTCACGGTCGCAACCAATCCCGGCGCGCCTTCGGGTCCGTTGAACAGGATCGCGTCGGGTGGCGAACTTTCGCGTTTCCTTCTGGCTCTCAAGGTCTGTCTGACAGCCGAGACCGAGGGGCTGACGATGATTTTCGATGAAATCGACCGTGGTGTCGGCGGTGCCACGGCCGATGCAGTGGGGCGCCGTCTTGCCGCCCTTGCCGAAGGGGCGCAGGTCATTGTGGTCACCCACAGCCCGCAGGTTGCTGCCCGCGCGGCGTTTCATGCACGTGTCGAAAAGACTGTCGAAGGCGGCGCCACATTCTCGCGCGTGGCGGCGCTTTCGGCGGAAGAACGCACGGATGAGATCGCGCGGATGCTGTCCGGTGACAGGGTGACCGAAGAAGCGCGGGCTGCTGCGCGCGCGCTGCTGGCTGACTGACCGTCAAATCCGACGCGTGACTGTCAGTTCAGCCGCGTCGGCGGCGGCGCTCCCTGACCGGGCCTCCTGCATCGTCACCCGTACCGTCCGATGACGACGAGAATCCACCCAGTGCCGCAGTGATCTGATCCAGCGTCGGGCGAGGCCCCCTGGGCCGCGTCTCAAGCGCCTCACGCATTTTCACAAGGTGCTCCGGGGTGGTGCCGCAGCAGCCGCCGATGATCGTGGCGCCACAGTCGCGCGCGAGAACGGCATAATCCGCCATCAGCTCAGGTGTTCCGTCATAATGGATGTGGCCGTCGTGGTACTTGGGGATACCGGCATTTCCCTTTGCAATTATCGGTCTTTCGGAGCCCTGCGCCACGAAACCCAGAACCGTCCGCAAAAGATCGGACGCTCCGACGCCGCAGTTTGCCCCATAAGCCAGCGGTGCGGGGTCGAGTTTCTCGACCAGTTCGCTCATGCCCTGGCTCGTCAGTCCCATCATCGTGCGGCCTGCCGTATCGAAGGACATGGTCCCGCACCAAGGCATGCCGGCAAGTCCGGCAGCTTCGCACGCGGCCTTGTATTCATCGGCTGAGCTGATTGTCTCGACCCAGAGTACGTCGGCGCCGCCTTCCTTGAGACCCTCGGCCTGCTCGTGGAAAATCTCGACCGCCGTGGCGTAAGACAACGGCCCCATCGGCTCCATGATCTCGCCGGTTGGCCCCACCGAGCCCGCGACAATCACGGTTCGGCCAGCTTTGTCGGCGACCTCGCGACCGATTTCTGCCCCGACCCGGTTGAGTTCACGGACCCGGTGCTGGGCTTCGTGCAGCTTGAGGCGCGATGCATTGCCGCCAAAGGTGTTTGTCAGGAACAGGTCGCTTCCCGCATCGACGGCGCCCTTGTAGAGTGTGACGATCTTTTCAGGGGCATCCACATTCCAGAACTCGGGCGCGTCGCCCGCCATGAGGCCCATGTTGAATAGATTTGTTCCCGTGGCACCGTCGGCCAGGATCCAGTCGCGCTTTGAGAGAAGTTCGCTCAGGCGGTCGGTCATCTGCTAAAATCCCTGGTGTCATCGCCCTGTTGCCGGGCGCGGTATCCGGCGCGGAATGCCACGAAGCCCGGCGCGGTGCAAATCAATATCCTAAAATATCGGTTGTACCGAAACTGTGCAGAAAGACCCCGGGCAAAAAAAACGGCCGGGCGTTAAAGCCCGGCCAGTCCAACAGGGAGGTAGAAGACAGCGGCAAACCGCTGCGTTCGGGGCCCAGTTAAATACGGGAACGATCACGTTCAAGAATTGTTGTTCAATTTTTGGGCAAAGCCGCTATGCAGCTGCGTCATGGCTTGTATTTCAGGCAAGTGCTGCATGCACCTGCCGCATGTTCTTGCGGTGTTCGATGATCTCTTCGGTTACGAAATCTCGGAACGCGGCGATCCGGCGCGACTGGCGCAGTTCCTCGGGATAGGCTAGGAAAACCGGTACTTCGTTGGATTCCACCTCCGGCAGGACACGCCGAATATTCGGGAAGTCCTCGATCACATAGTCGGGCAGAACGCCGATTCCCAATCCTGATCGCGTGGCCTGGAGGACGCCAAAATAGTTGTTCACTGTGAGCGTCGACGGGATGTCATAGGTCAGAAGCTCGCGCACGAGTTCCGCACCCGCGCTGACCTGCGTGGCCTTTACGTTCTGGCAGATCAGACGGTGCTTGGAGAGGTCTTCCAGCGACTGGGGCGCGCCGTGCTGTTCGAGGTACTCGGGCGTCGCATAAAGCCGCATGTGGACGGACATCAGCTTGCGGCGGATCAGATCGGCCTGGCTTGGCTCTTTCATCCGGATCGCAACGTCGGCTTCGCGCATAGGCAGGTCGAGAACGCGTTCTTCCAGCATCAGGTCGATCTTGATCTCGGGGTACTTCTCGTAAAGTTTCGGGAGCCGCGGCGCCAGCCAGAGCGAACCGAAGCCGGTCGTCGTCGTCACGCGCAGTTCGCCGAAGACTTCTTCCTCGCTGTCTCGGATACGCGCTTCGGCGGTGTCCAGCCTGCGGTTCATCGCAGTCGTGGCGTCGAACAGCAGTTCACCCTGTTCGGTGAGAATCAGTCCGCGAGCGTGGCGGTGGAATAGTGTGGTGTTCAGGCTCTCTTCCAGGGCCCTGATCTGTCGCGAGACGGCCGACTGGCTCAAATGCAGAGTGTCGCCCGCATGGGTAAGGCTTCCGGCGTCAGCGACCGCATGAAATATTCTTAGCTTGTCCCAATCCATCTGGAAGGAATCCTGATCTGTTGGCGGTAACGGTTTGTCATCCCTTACCTCCTGCCTACAGTGCAATGCAAACGCCCTTGTGACGCAAGATTGATTTTGTAGGTCAGCAAATTTGACCTATACTGCGCTATAGAGCACACAGGAGCCCGAGATGAATAGTCGCGTCATTACCTTGCACGACAAGTACGATCTTGGACAGCAATCCGTGTTGCTGAACGGTACACAGGCTTTGGTCCGCCTCATGTTGATGCAGGCCGCACGGGACAAGGCGCAGGGCTTGAACACGGGCGGCTATGTGACCGGGTATCGAGGCTCGCCGCTGGGTGCGGTCGATCAGCAGATGGCACGGGCGAAAGCGGACCTTGAGGCGTCGAATGTCATTTTTCAGCCGGGGCTGAACGAGGATCTCGCCGCAACGGCTATTTGGGGCACACAGCAGGCCGAGCTTCGGGGCGAGGGCAAGTACGACGGGGTCTTTGCGCTCTGGTATGGCAAGGGACCGGGCGTTGATCGCTCGGGCGACGTGATGCGCCACGCGAACATGGCAGGCACGTCGCCACACGGCGGTGTGATCATGGCTCTTGGCGACGATCATACCGGCGAATCCTCGACCACCTGCCACCAGTCCGACTGGGCGGCAATCGACTCGTATATGCCGGTCCTGTCTCCGGCGGGTGTGCAGGAGATCCTTGACTATGGGCTTTACGGCTATGCGCTGTCTCGGTTCTCGGGGCTTTGGTGCGGGTTGAAGCTGATGAAAGACACGGTCGAGGTGACCTCGGTCGTCGATGGCAGACCCGAGCGAATGTCTTTCGTCACGCCGGTTTTCCAGTTGCCCGAAGGCGGCCTGAATATCCGGCTTGGGGATCACTGGATTCCGCAGGAAGCCCGTGTGATCGACCACAAACGTTTTGCCGCCGAGGCGTTCAGCCAGGCCAACGGGATCGACAAGCGTGTCTGGGGCAAGCCCGGCGCGAGAATTGGTTTTGTCGCCGCAGGCAAGAACTGGCTGGATCTGACCCATGCGCTGGGACTTCTGGGCATCGATGGGTCCGAGGCCAAGCGGCTGGGCGTTACGACCTACAAGATCGGCCAGACATTTCCTCTGAATATGAAGGGATTTCACGACTGGGCCGACGGACTGGACCTGATCGTGGTCGTGGAAGAGAAGCGCAAACTGATCGAAGTTCAAATCAAGGAAGCGATCTTCGACGACCGGCAGGGACGCCGCGTCTGGGGCTGGCGCAAGGGCGCACCGGATGCCGAGGAACTTTTTCCGACCCGGTTTGCTCTGGATCCTGCGATGATCGCCGAGAAGATTGGCGGCATTCTGATCGACGAGGGCCGCGGCACCGACCGTATCAAGGCCGGTGTCGAGACTGTCCGCGCCGCCAAGGCTGCGGACAACGCTCCCGAGATCGCTTCACGCATTCCCTACTTCTGCTCGGGCTGTCCGCACAACACGTCGACCAAAGTTCCGGATGGGTCGCGCGCCTATGCCGGAATCGGATGCCATTTCATGGCTCAATGGATGGACCGCGAGACGAGTGGCTTCACGCATATGGGCGGTGAGGGGGCGAACTGGATCGGAGAGGCGCCCTTCTCGACACGTAAGCACGTTTTCCAGAACCTGGGCGACGGAACCTATAATCACTCGGGGATCATGGCGGTCCGTGCCGCCCTCGCGGCTGGCGTGAACATTACCTACAAGATTCTGTACAACGATGCCGTCGCCATGACCGGCGGACAGCATAATGACGGTGATCTCAAGCCGGACCAGATCGCCCGTGAACTGCTGGCGATGGGCGTGAAGGACCTTGCGGTCGTCTATGACGATAAGGAAGAGCCGGAGCGTTCGGATTTCCCGCGTGAGGTGACGTGGCATCCTCGTGGAGAGATGTCGGACGTTCAGAAAAAAATGCGCGATATCAGTGGTGTGTCGGCTATTATTTACGTTCAGACCTGCGCCGCCGAAAAGCGGAGGCGGCGCAAGCGCGGCAAGTTCCCCGACCCAGACAAGAGGGTCTTCATCAACACGGACATCTGCGAAGGCTGCGGCGATTGCGGCGTGCAGTCGAATTGCGTCTCGATCGTGCCGGTCGAGACCGAGCTGGGCCGCAAACGTGCCATCGACCAGTCGTCGTGCAACAAGGACTACTCGTGTCTCAAGGGGTTCTGTCCGTCGTTCGTCACCGTCGAGGGCGGAACCATGCGCAAGTCCGCCACGGTCGATATCGACACCGGGGACCTGCCGGACCCAGACCTGCCTGAAATCGGGTTGACCCATAACGTGGTGATCACCGGTGTTGGCGGCACCGGCGTGGTAACCATCGGAGCTGTTCTGGCGATGGCGGCGCACTTGGACGGCAAGGGGGTCGGCATGATGGAGATGGCGGGTCTCGCGCAGAAGGGCGGCGCAGTGCATATCCACTGCAGGATTGCCAATCGACCCGAAGACATCAGCGCAATCCGCGTTGCCATGGGCGAATGCGACACGCTTATCGGGGGCGATCTGGTGGTTTCGGCCGGTGCGAAGACGATGGCTCTGATGTCGACCGGCAAGACCAGGGGAGTGGTGAACAGCCACGAGATCATGACCGGCGACTTCACGCGGCAACCCGATTTCCACATTCCCGGTGACCGGCTTGAGCTGTCACTCGAGGCCCGGCTCAGGGACGGTCTCGTCAAATTCGACGCGAGCGTTCTGGCCGAAATGGTTCTGGGAGATTCTATCTATTCGAACATGATCCTTCTGGGTGCGGCGTGGCAGCTGGGGCAGGTGCCTATCGAACACGGGGCGCTGACGAAGGCCATCGAACTGAACGGAGCAAAGGTAGCGGAGAATGGCCGTGCCTTCGAGATTGGCCGATGGGCGGCGCTCAATCCGGGCGAGGTGGGGAAAATCGTTGCGTCCGGAGTCGTGGATCTCCCAAAAACGCTGGAAGAGAAGATTGCCTTTCGCGAGGAGCATCTGACTGTCTACCAATCCGCGCGACTGGCACGGCGCTATCGCAAGTTCGTCGAAAGATTCGATGATCGAATGCTGAAAGAGGCCGTTGCCAAAGGCTACCACAAGGTTCTGGCCTACAAGGACGAATTCGAGGTCGCCCGCCTTTTGAACGACAGTCGCTCTAAGACAGAGGAGGTCTTCGAGGGGGACATGAAACTCACCTATCATCTCGCGCCGCCCATGCTGACAGGCACAGATTCGGACGGACGCCCGAAGAAGCGGGCATTCGGGCAGAGGATGGATCGGCTTTGGCCATTGCTGGCGGGAATGAAGCGGCTGCGTGGCACTCCGTTCAATCCCTTCGGGTACTCATCCGAGCGGCGAATGGAACGTGCCTTGATCCGTCAATACGAACGCGATATGGCCGAGGTCCTGAAAGAACCGATGCGGAACACCGAAGCCGCCATCGCGTTGGCGGAACTGCCTTTGCAGATCAAGGGATTCGGACCCGTGAAAGAAGCGAATGCCAAGGCGGCCGTCGGGCGTCGAGAACAGTTACTGAAGGCATTTCGGGGAGGCCCGGGACCCTCAGCGCGCCTTGCAGCAGAGT
>CAZRNL010000163.1:0-6977 GCA_964601395.1 uncultured Silicimonas sp.
ATCGGCGAGGCCAAGGCCCCCGAAAGCCTCCGCAACGTCTGCAACCGGTTCCTCCTTCTCGAGAACATCATCGAGGAACCGCAACAGACCGGCCGCGACCAGCCTGCGACGCCCACGAGCGCCAAGCAGGATCCGATCAATGCCGCACCGCTTATCCTGAAGGCGATGGACAAGATCAACTCCGAGGATGAATGGTACGCACTTGGCCAGCTGGGCCAATACATCGTCCGCGACAACCCCGACTTCGACCCGCGCACCTACGGCAGGAAGAAACTCAGCGATCTTGTCGAAGGTCTGAAGCGGTTCGAGACGAAGAAGATCGGCAACCAGCTTCACGTCCGCAGGGTCGACTGAAGGGTCAGAGGCCCTGCGCCAGCACCCTGTTCCGGTCGGTGGTAAATCCCATCAGACATTCCGCCAGGCTGTTCCGGAGGATCGAAACCGAGCGGTCGATGTCGTCCGGTCGGCAGGCGCGGTTCCTGGCCTTGAGCCACTGGCGCTGCGCGGCCAGAACGCCGTCCGGATCACCCTCGCGTGCCAGGGCGAAAAGCGCGCCCATGCGCCCATCAGCGGCAGCAAGCTGTGGCTCCTCGCAGATCACTTCGGCCGCCGCGTCCAGTGAGCCGCCACAGTCGAAGCTTGGTACGGTGATGCTGCGCACCGCTTCGGGATAGGTGCTCGTGTCCTCCTCAGAAAGCACAGGGCCAGCGGACCAGCTGCCCCCGAGGCCAAGCGTCATGTGCTGCGTGATCGGGACCGGGGTTTCGAAATCGAGCAACCGATTGCCGAGATAGCGGCCCTCGTTCTCGGGAAAGTGCACGTTCTCGTTGTAGGTCTTTGCGTACCAGCGCCCGTCGTCGAACGGGAAAACGCTGCATGACGCTCGCCCCAGCCCGCGTGTGGGGGTGTCGAAGTAGTAGGATTTCGGGTCATTGCCCGGAATGAGGCGCGTCACCCCGTTCTCGACGATGAGCTTTGCAAAGCGCTCGCCGCTTGTCTGAACAGATTTGTAGACCGCCTGCCCGCCGTCGTCATAGCGCGAAAACTGGGCTTCGGTAATGACGTCGTCGTTGACGAACGCCGCTCCGTTTGTGCCGTATAGGAAAATCCCGGCGCCATCCGTCGCGACACCAAACAGGAAATTGCAGGCTCCAAGCGCATCGAGGTAGCCTACAGTGGCGGGATACCCGACGCCGGAGGTCAGGACTGTGCTACCGGTCTCGCGCGCACGTTTCAGACTGCCGATCGGCACATATTGCTCCGACAGCGGTCGCAGATCCTCCTCCCGGCTTTCCTTCGTCAGCATCGCGAACACGAAATCCGGCGACAGCTCCCATCCCGACATCCGCCGCGCGATCTCGTTGATCGCGGCCTGCGCCTGTCCATAGAATTGCCGCGTGATCTGCTCCATCAAGCTGTCGTTCAGCGGGGTTCCCTCGGGTAGCTGGATCGCCGCCGGCAGTTCCGAAAAGGGTGCGTGGAAGCCGACGAAGGCCTCGTCGTGGACATAGCGCGCGGGCCAGGCGGGCATGCCGCGCAGCATGATGTTCTGGCCACCCATGAAGGCGATGGCGCAGGACGACAGGCAACGGTCGCCCGGACCGACGAAGGTCATGACCGCAAACCCGCCGATGGCGTCCGCCAGCGCCAGCCCCTCGTAGAAATCGCCGCCGTCGCTGTTCAACGACACCACGACATTGTTCGACCAGTCGGAATTCGGATCCGGCAACTCTTCCCGCAGCAGCGCCGCCAGCTTGTCGCTGTCTCCCGGCTCGATCCGTCCCTCGATACGGAAATGCGGAGAACCGGCAAAGCTGAATGCGTCGCCGATATTGAGGGGTTCGCCGATCGTTTCCTGCGGAAAGGCGTGGTAGAAGCTCTGCTCGATCGGCTCGGCGCGAAAGATGTCCGCCGCTGCCGCAGGACCGGCGGCCACAACAAGGCCGAAAGCCAGTTTGCCTAACGTTCGCATCGCAGGTCCTTTGCAAAGGCGTCCGAAGCCAGACCCAGCCGGACATTCCCGTACGTTTCCCGGATTCTCTCCAGTTCCGCTCCGTAAAGCAGGTGAAAGCTGCCTGAATATCCGCAAAACAGGTCACGTGTCGTCTCTTCGTGGCACTGCGCGCCGCGCCAGCACAGAAGCCCCTCGCACTCGGTCGCGCAAAGCGCCACCTGATCGAGAACGTCGGCGATGTCGGCGATGGCGAGTTGCACATCGACAGGGCCAACGCTGTCATTACCGGGAGCGATCCAGTCCGCGACAAATGACTGAATTGGTCCTGCCTGCATATCTTTCGGCAGGATCGCTACTCCGCTCCGGATTTTCCTGACGTTCTCGGGCTGCGAATACCAAAGCCGGTCCAGCAGATGCCGCGCTTCGCCAGTCCTGCCTTCGGAAAGCTGGGTCGCATATTGCAGCGCGTTGTCGATCCGTCGCTCCGTCGCCGACTGGAGCAGAAGAAACACCGCCCATGCACCTGCGACCACAAGGGCGACCAGTTGAAGTGCGCCCCAAAGTCCGCTTCTGCGGTCGATCCATCCCAGCCAGCCAGCCACGTCCGGCTCTGAACCGCCCACCGTCGCCGCGGTTGTCCTCCGGGTTCGGTTTCGGCGGCGGACTGAAAAGCGTTTGCCGGAGCGTTTCACCGGCATCGGTCGAATATCAGCTCGGCCACTTCGACAAGTCCAACGCCAGGCACTTCGGGAGTGTGCAGAAGGCTTACATCATCGAAACGGTCGCGCAGGCATGTCATCAGTTCGGGTGACAGAACGAGAATGGACGCCCTGGAGTTCGCGGGAAGTTTGGCGACAGCATTGCCTGTCTCGGGACTGACGTAGTCGAACGAGATGATGCTGGCCCCATAACCCGAGTTCTGCGAGGTCGCACGGGCGATTTCTTCCGGCGTCGGGCTGAAGATTCCTTCCTGGCAATAGCCGGGAAAAACCAGCGTCGGACCGTCAATAACTTCAAGGTAGCTGTCAGCGTTGTCTTTCAGGCATTTGGCCTGCTCGAACAGGATGAAGGCACTGTCTGCGAATGCGGGCGGAGGACCGATAGCAAGAACCGCAATTGCCAATGCACGGGTTAACATCCGGTCAGCATCGACAGAAAACCGATTCGGGGCAACGGCAATCCCGCCGCCTAGACCCCGTACCGGCAGAGAAACATGTCTACCGCGCTCTCGACCACGCGGTCGATCTCGGCCTCGGTCGGCGGCTTTCTCAGACCAAGCACCATCGGAACATGCAGCCCGGCCTTGCACAGTTCGGGAAACTGGTCTGCGGCCAACTCGATATCGTCGATCTTCAGTTTGCCCTGATCCACCGACTTCTGAAGGTATTGCCGCAGGATCATCTGAACGCGACCCGGCCCGGACTCGTAGAATTCGCGCCCGATCTCGGGAAAACGCTGACTTTCAGCGACAACAATCCGATACACCTGAAGCCCGACATCGGACATGAAGAACCGGATCATCCGTTTGGCCGCCGTCGTCATCGCCTCGCGAACATCGCCTGAAGCTTCGACCTGCGCTACTGCGGCGTCCGATTGCGCCGCGCATTCGGCCTTGGCGACCTCGACGAACAGCAGACGCTTGTCAGGGAAATAGCTGTATAGCGTCGCCTTCGATACACCCGCTTCGCGAACGATATCGTCTACGCTTGCACCCTCGAACCCATCGCGCATGAACACGGTCCGGGCGCCTTCCAGCACCTGGTCCCACTTTCGGCCATGCTTCACGATTTGTCCGGGAGCATTCATGTCTGCCTCGCATCGGTTTCAGAATATATAAACTGTCCGGTTCAGTTCTTTCAAGACAAAGCGCCGCGAGGTCCGCTTTTGCGGTTGAAGCCACAGCGCCAGGCGCTAATTTGGAATCATTCTAAACAAGAGGCTGTTCATGATCCCCGGAGTCACTTCCCGCCGCCGTTTCTCAGACCTCAGCGAACAGGAAATTCTGGCGCTCGCCGTCTCCTCGGAAGAGGACGACGCCCGGATCTACCGGACCTACGCGGAACGGCTGCGCGCCGAGTTCCCTGCCTCCGCCGCCGTCTTCGATGGCATGGCAGAGGAAGAGGACGAACATCGTCACAGGCTGATCGAGGCGCACAAGAAAAGGTTCGGCGACGTGATACCGCTGATCCGGCGAGAGCATGTGTCGGGGTATTACGCCCGCAGGCCGGTCTGGCTGATCGAGAACCTGGGGCTTGACCGGATGCGCGAAGAGGTCGAGTCGATGGAGCGCGATGCCGAGCGCTTCTATCGGCAAGCCGCCGCCAGGACGACGGACGCCGACACCCGCAAGCTACTGGGCGACCTTGCCGCGGCGGAAGCGGGCCACTCCGACAAGGCCGATGCGCTGGCCGAGGAACATCTCGATGAGGACGCGAAGGATCAGGAAGGCCGTGCCGCGCATCGGCAGTTCGTTCTGACATGGGTGCAGCCGGGCCTGGCCGGGCTGATGGACGGTTCGGTATCGACCCTGGCCCCGATTTTCGCCACCGCTTTCGCGACGCAGGACCCCTGGACAACCTTTCTCGTGGGCCTTGCGGCGTCCATCGGCGCGGGCATCTCGATGGGCTTCACCGAAGCCGCGTCCGACGACGGCCAGATCTCGGGCCGCGGCTCGCCGTACAAGCGTGGGGTAGCCTCTGGGGTGATGACCACCGTGGGCGGTCTTGGCCACGCGCTCCCCTACCTCATCCCGCACTTCTGGACCGCGACCACCATCGCCCTGATCGTCGTCTTCATCGAGCTTTGGGCCATTGCCTGGATCCAGAACCGCTTCATGGAAACGCCGTTCTTCCGCGCCGCCTTCCAGGTGGTGCTCGGCGGCGCGTTGGTGCTGGCCGCGGGGATATTGATCGGGTCGGGGTGAAGCGTGGGCACAGCATTGGTCACTCTGGGCGGAAAGCCGACCTTCGCTGCGCTCGGTTCAAGGTCCAGACGGCCGAATGAAGCGGTTTCCGGAACGAAAAAGGGGCGGTTCAACAATGGACCGCCCCTTTTGACCCAATTGGAAGTTGGTCAGTTGTTCGCTGTGAGTGGGTCGATAACTTGCGGAACCTCTGTGATTGCAGTGACCGGGATTCCCGAGAGCTCCGAGTGCTTGCGGATGGAGTCCTCGCTGTCGGCCAGATACACGCAGAAAGTCTTTTCAGCCGCTACATAGCTGTGTTGCCATTGTATCCCGGCGCCGATCTTGTCGATTGCCTGGTTCGATGCGCGTGAAGCTCCGCAGAGTTCCGTCACGGACATCTGCCCAATGTCAGGGATCTCGCGTTCGATGATGTATCTCTTCATCTGTGCCATTGGTGTCTCCTTCGTTTGCCAATAACGGAATGATGCGGGTTGCGGCTGCTGCCTGCAAACTAAGAGTTCTTTGACGTCAGAAAGATTTTCTTTAGTATCCACGACAACCGCCAGTTTGGGGAAAATCGATCTTTGGCAAATGACGCGTACCACACACCTTAACTCGCTTCAGGCGCTTGAGTTGGCCGTCCGCGAAGGGTCGCTGCAGGCTGCGGCGGACCGACTTGGCATCACACCTGCCGCGGTGGGTCAGAGAATACGGGCCTTGGAACAGTTCCTCGACACCGAACTGTTGCTGCGCGGACGGTCTGGTCTGCGCCCCACTGCCGCGCTGCAGGCTTCACTGGATGATCTTCATGCGGCTTTTGCAGCACTCGACCGTGTGGCGGCTGGGCTGGACTTCCAGCGCACAGCGGAAATCCACATTGTCGCGGACCCGGACTGGTCAGATCTTTGGCTGACGCCAAGGCTTGAGGGCTTCCGGGAAGACCATCCCAACATTCGTTTCAACGTGAACGGAGAAGGTGACGTTCCCATGCGGCTGGGCGCGGCCGATCTGATCATTGATCGTGACCCTGCCGGGCGGGCCGCGCATGGAGAGCCGATCTATTCCGAGGTGTTCCTGCCGGTCGGGTCGCCGGAAAACGCGGCTCGGATCACGGATCCGTACCCGACAACGGCAGATTTCAGCACGCCACGTTATCTTCCCGTGGGCACTTTTAGCGACGAGGACCGGATCTGGAGGCACTCCCAGCAAGGCAGCCTCGAGGGCTTTCCGCTTCTCCACATCAAGTCGCGATCCGACGCGCCCGGCACGCCGGGTTGGGTCGACTGGCTGGCGGCCTTTCCGTACGAGAGAACGTCTCCGGAGCGCGACGTTCAGTATGCTCTTGTCAGGAATGCTCTCGAGAGTGTGAAATCGGGTGCTGGCCTACTGGTCTGCGGGCTGTCCTGCGTGCTGGACGATCTGAAGAAAGGCACGCTCGGTCTGCCCTTTACCGGAAAAGATTGCCTGCAAGCCGAGCATCCGTATCGGCTCCTTGTAAGGCCCGAAGCGAGATCGCGCCTGCAGGTTCGCCACTTCGTCGACTGGCTCCGTGCCGAAGCCGCCAAGACAAGAGATGAAATGGACGAGTTCTATGCCCAAGCCAAGTGAGCCCTTTGGATTGAGCCCGTGTTGGGCGCCAACAGGGCCTTAGCTGCGAACTTGACCAATGGTTGCAATGCGCCAAGCCGGGTACTGGGCAGCCGAATGCCTTATTTGGCTTGCAACCCAGCCAACACCGACTACCCCTGCGGCCCGTCCGCGTCATAAGCCTCGATGATCTTCGCCACCAACGGGTGCCGCACCACATCTTTCGACGTGAAGTAGTTGAAGGAGATCTTGCTGATGTCCTTCAGAAGACGCTCGGCGTCCGCCAGTCCCGAAGGCACACCGCGCGGCAGGTCGACCTGGGTGCGGTCGCCGGTGATGACCATCCGGCTGCCTTCACCAAGGCGCGTCAGGAACATCTTCATCTGCATCGAAGTAGCGTTCTGCGCTTCGTCCAGCACGACGAAGGCGTTCGCAAGCGTCCGGCCCCGCATGAAGGCCAGGGGAGCGATCTCGATGCGCTTTTCCTCGATCAGCTTGGCCACCTGCTTGCCGGGCAGGAAATCGTTCAGC
>CAZRNL010000164.1:0-6972 GCA_964601395.1 uncultured Silicimonas sp.
GATCCGGACCCGGCCTCGACTGTAACGTCCAGACCTTCGGATGCATAGTGACCGTTATCGATGGCCGCGAAGAAGGCCGCGGACGGCCCTTCGAATTTCCAGTCGAGTGCGAAAGGCACGGAAGTCTGGGCAGTTGCGATGCTTGCGGCGAATACGCCGGCGGTCGCCAATATGACACGATGAAACATTAGGCAGCGTCCTCCTCTGTAAAGGGTGTTTCGTTGAACCGAACACCTTGTGTGGCTTGGACGAAAGGAATGCCAGAGGCAGCATTCGTCCTGCACCTACAAGAGGTAGCATTGCTGTGTTTTTGAGCAAAGCGCAACAAAACTGCTGCACTTTCGATCTTCAAGCTGCCGATATCCAATTGCGAGCGTAGCGAGGGAGGCGGCAGCCAGCGCCTCCCTGACTGTGCCTAAAGCTTCAGCCGGTAAAGCGCGAAACCGTCCGCACCGTCGCCCGCCGCTTCGATGTCCACGGCCTTGAGGTCTTCGAGATGGTCCGCCGCCTTTGGGCCGGTCTCGAACAGAACTTCGGTGCCAGGCAACGGCGCGAAGGTCCAGTTGGCATCGGCCGATGGCTGGATGGTGCCCTGTTCGACGATGAAGCGCACGATCACGTCGCGGTTGGTGTCGGGTGCCTCGAAAATGATCGTGTCGCCCATCGCGCCGGGGAAGCTGCCGCCTCCTGAAGCGCGATAATTGTTGGTGGCCACGATGAATTCCATGTCGTCGGAGACAGGCTTGCCATCGAACATCAGATTGACGATCCGGTTTGCGTCCGGGTTCAGAACCTCTCCCTTGGAATCGAACTTCGAGGGCTGGCTGAGGTCGATCTGGTACGTCACCCCGTCAATCACATCATAGTTGTACGACGGAAACTCCGGGTTCAGGAGGGTTTGATCCTTGGATCCCGGTTCGACCTTGTTGAACATGCCGGCTGACCGCTCGAGCCAGCCCTTCAACTCCGCACCCGTGACCTTCACGGCGTGGACCGTATTCGGGTAAAGGTAAAGATCGGCGACGTTCTTGATCGCCACGTCGCCCGCCGGAACGTCGGTGTAATACTCTGGCCCCCCGCGCCCCCCGGCCTTGAAGGGAGCAGCAGCCGACAGGATGGGCAGCCCCTCGTACTCGGTGCCCTTCATCATTTCGCCGATATACCAGGTCTGCGCCTGGCTGACGATCTGGACGGACGGATCATCTGCCACCAGAGCGAAGTAGCTGTGGAGCGGCGCTGCCGTCTTGCCGACGGCGCGGCGGACATAGGCCAGCGTTTCCTCGTGGTCGCTCGCGGTGGCTTCGAGAACGGATTGAACGCTTTCGACCAGCGGCGAGATCGAGCGATCCTCGTTGCGTGTCGAGATCGGGCGGGTTTCGACGCTGGACGTCAGAACCCGCCAGGCATCTCCGTCCTTCTCGAGCATCAGGTCGATGACGCCAAGATGGCTGCCCCAGAAACCGCCCATGGTGGCGGGCTTGCCGTGGATCAGGCCCTTCTCGGCATCGACCGCGGCATAGTCGGCGTAAGTCTCGGACGGAAAGACAAGGTGGCTGTGACCGGTCAGAAGCGCGTCGATGCCATCGACCCCGGCCAGCGGCACGGTGGCGTTTTCCATCAGATCGGTCTCGTTTGCGGAGCCGATTCCGGAGTGGCTGAGCGCGATGATGATGTCGGCCCCTTCCTCGCGCATCTGCGGAACATAGGCGCGCGCGGTCTGGACGATGTCGCGTGTTGTCACGCTGCCTTCCAGGTGCTTGCGGTCCCAGTTCATGATCTGCGGCGGCACGAAGCCGATCAGGCCAACACGGATCGCGTGCTTCTCGCCCGCGCCGTCGGTCAACTCGCGGTCGAGAATGATGTAGGGCTTGAGAAGGGTGACGTCCTTGGTGGGATCAGCGCCCTGGTCCTTCACGACGTTGGCAGAGACGACCGGGAAGGCCGCGCCTGCCAGCGACTTCATCAGGAAATCGAGCCCGTAGTTGAATTCGTGGTTGCCCAGCGTCGAGGCATCGAAGCCGACGGAGTTCATCGCGGTGATGACCGGATGCATGTCGCCATCCTTCATGCCCCGCTCGTAGGCGATATAGTCGCCCATCGGATTGCCTTGAAGAAAGTCACCGTTGTCGAGCAGCAGCGCGTTGGTGGCTTCGGCTCGGATATCGGCGATGTGGGCAGCGGTCCGGGCAAGGCCGACCGTGTCGATAGCCTTGTCGGAGTAATAGTCGTAGGGCCAGACGTGAACGTGGAGGTCGGTTGTCTCCATGATCCGAAGGTGAGCCTGTCCGGCGGCGGCGCGGGCCGAAAACGGGTGAAGTGCAATCACCGAAGCACCGGCAGTTGTGGCCAGGAAGGAGCGGCGGCTCATGGCCGGAGCCTTGAAATTCGGCATGACGGTCTCCCTGAATGTCGAGTGGTATTCTTTGAGGGGATCATGAAATCCGCGTGACACATAGGATTATCTTCGAGCACCGAGGGTGAACCGGCGGTGCCACGCCGACAATCCCCCTGAAACGGGGAGGAAATCTGCAGTTTGCCAAATCTGGTGCAGCATGGCACATCCTCGCGAAACAGGGTGGGCTTTGTATGAGACACGCAGAATCGGTGACCTTCGGAGGGTCGGGGCTGGACCGGGCCGGGAATCTGCGTGGACTGCCTGACGAGATCTCAGCGCTTCTGTCGGGAGACGGAGCGGGCGTGCTGCCGATCTGGCGCGGTAAGCCTCTTCTCGACTCTGCGACGCGCGCGCCTCTTTTCCTTGCGCCCGCACACCCGGTATTCGCTGCAGCCGACGAGTCTCCAGTGTTCCTTGGTCTCGACGAAGGTGCGGCGCGGTTTGCTCAGGACATCTCGTGCTGGGATCCGGACGAGGTGCCGGACACGCTTGGCGCATTCTTCGATCCTTCCGAACAGGCACATCCGGATGTCAAAGGCGCGGTCCTGGCCGAGCTTCGAGCGAACATGACGATGCTGGATGCGCGCGGGGCGGAACTGGTGGCCGCGGCCAAGGCGATCCTCGGCTGGCACGAGACGCATCCTTTCTGCGCGCGCTGCGGCGCGAAGACCATCATCAGTCATGCCGGCTGGCAACGCAATTGCCCTGCCTGCGGCGGCCACCATTTCCCGCGCACCGATCCGGTGGTGATCATGCTGATCACCTATGGAAATTCGGTTCTGATGGGGCGGTCTCCGGGCTGGCCCGAGGGGATGTACTCGCTACTGGCCGGATTCGTGGAGCCGGGCGAGACCATAGAAGCGGCCGTGCGCCGCGAAATCTTCGAGGAGTCGGGTGTGCGCGTCGGGCCGGTCGAGTACCTGTCGTCCCAACCATGGCCGTTCCCGTCGTCACTGATGTTCGGTTGTCACGGAGAGGCCATCAGCAATGACATCACGCTCGACCCTGTCGAGATCGAAGACGCCGTCTGGGTGACCCGCGAGGATATGATGGAGGCCCTTGCGGGGCGGCATCCGGTGATCAAACCGGCTCGAAAAGGGGCGATTGCCCGTTTTCTGATTGAACGCTGGCTTGCCGACACGCTGCGCTGAGCCACGTCAGAGCCATGAAGTTTTCGACACGTGAAGATATCGCCGCTCCGATCGACAGGGTTTATTCCGTTGCGAGCGATTTCGCGGCCTTCGAGGCGCAGATGCGGCGTCGGGGGATCGAGATAGCGCGGACCGACGCAACGGGGTACGCCACGGCGGGTGCCAGGTGGCAAGCGCGGTTCTTCTGGCGAAGCAGGCCGCACGACGTCGTGGCCGAACTGATCGAGATCACGGAAGGTCAAGGTTATGCAATCGAGTCGACCTCGGGAGGCGTGATCTGCATCAGCGTCATGGATCTGGTAGCGTTATCGCAAAACCGGACGCGGATGCTGGTATCGCTGGAACTTCGGCCCACGACCTTGTCCTCGCGACTGCTGCTTCATTCTCTGAAGCTGGCCAAGAGCAACCTGGACCGAAAGTTCAAGACGCGCGTGAACGAGCTGGCAAAACGGATCGAAGGCTAACGCTCAGCGGCCGACCGCCGGGTTCCCTCCCGCATGTCACCTCGCGTCGGACGGATGTACCCAAGGCACCCGAGCGCAAGTCGTAGTATCGCGCGTGGCATCGCCAGTCGCCGGGATGGTGAGCTGTCATCATGTCATCGGTGTCCTGGACCTGGCCGCTTGCACACCAGCAAAAGCCCTTTTGGGCAAGGCATCTTTCGCTGGCGCTGAACCGCATGATTCGCTAGAGTCCGGGACAGACCCGGCGAACGGGCGGAACGAGGCAGACGAGCAGAACACATGACCGAGATGGTCTATGGCTCTGTCCCCAGTCGGGATGGAGAGCCGATCATACCCCGCTGGTGGCGGACAATCGACAAGTTGTCGATGTGCTGCGTGCTGATCCTGTTCGGAATCGGTTTGCTGCTTGGGCTTGCCGCCTCGCCGCCTCTTGCCGAGCGGAACGGTTTCAGCGCGTTTCATTACGTCGAGCGGCAGGCGGCCTTCGGGGCGGTCGCGATGTTGACGATGTTCGCCTTCACGCTGATGTCCCCTCGCACGGTGCGGCGGCTTGCGGTGATCGGCTTCGCAGTGTCGTTCGTTGCGCTGATGCTCCTTCCTGTCTTCGGCACGGATTACGGCAAGGGCGCGGTTCGATGGTTTTCGATCGGTTTCGGATCGGTCCAGCCGTCGGAATTCCTCAAGCCCGGTTTCATCGTGATAGCCGGCTGGATGATCGCAGCCTCGAACGAGGTCGCGGGACCGCCGGGCAAAAGCTATTCCTTCATGCTGGCGCTGTTCATCGTTCTTCTTCTGGCGATGCAACCCGACTTCGGTCAGGCCGTCCTGATCCTGTTCGCCTGGGCGATCATGTACTTCCTCGGTGGTGCGCCGTTTGTCGTTCTGGCGGCGATCGCGGGTCTGACGGTCGCCGGTGGCGCGCTGGCCTACCGGGGATCGGAACATTTCGCCCGCCGGATCGACGGATTCCTGGCCGCCGAGGTCGATCCGACCACTCAGCTTGGCTACGCGGCGAATGCGATCCGCGAGGGCGGCTTTTTCGGCGTCGGAGTGGGTGAGGGTACGGTCAAGTGGTCCCTGCCGGATGCGCATACCGATTTCATCATCGCGGTCGCGGCCGAGGAATACGGGTTGCTGTTGGTCCTCGTCATAATCCTCCTCTATGCGACCATCGTACTGAGGTCCGTCTTCCGCCTGATGCGTGAGCGCGATCCCTTTATTCGGCTGGCGGGCACCGGGCTCGCGTGCACGTTCGCCGTGCAGGCAATGATCAACATGAGCGTTGCGGTGCGCCTTCTGCCGGCGAAGGGCATGACACTGCCCTTTGTCAGTTACGGCGGGTCGTCGCTGATTGCCGGCGGAATCATGGTGGGCATGCTTCTTGCGCTGACGCGCATCCGGCCGCAGGGCGAAATACGCGACTATCTCGTGCGGAGCGGACGGTGAGGCCGCCGCATCTGGTCATCGCCGCAGGCGGCACGGGCGGACACATGTTCCCCGCTCAGGCGCTGGCCGAAGCGATGCTGGAGCGGGGCTGGCGGGTCACTCTGTCGACGGATGCGCGCGGTGGCCGCTACACCGGCGGATTTCCCGAAGGAGTCACGATCCGCGAAGTCTCGTCGGCGACCTTCGCGCGAGGCGGTGTCGCTGAGAAGGTCATGGTCCCCTTGCGCCTGCTGGGAGGCGTCCTCTCCACGTTCATCCGTTTTCTTTTCGATCGCCCGAGCGTGGTAGCCGGCTTCGGAGGATATCCCTCTATCCCGGCGCTGGCTGCCGCGTGGGCGCTGCGCATTCCCCGCCTGATCCACGAGCAGAACGGAGTGCTTGGCCGCGTGAACCAGGTCTTCGCGCGGCGCGTCGATCTGCTGGCATGCGGTACTTGGCCGACAAGATTACCTGACGACGTCAAGGGAATTCACACGGGAAATCCAGTCCGTACGAATGTATTGAAACGGGCTGGCGCCAGCTACATCGCGCCGGGAGACATCCCGATGTCGGTCCTTGTGATCGGCGGTTCTCAGGGCGCGCGCATCCTGTCGGACATGGTGCCCGAGGCCATCGGACGTCTGCCCGGTTCGATCCGCGCAAATCTGCGCGTCAGCCATCAGGCGCGCATCGAAGATCATGACCGTGTCGTTGCGGCCTATTCCGAGGCTCACGTCGCGGCCGAAGTCGCACCCTTCTTCGAGGACCTGCCGCGACGCATGGTCGAGGCGCAGCTTGTCGTCAGTCGTTCGGGCGCATCGTCGGTCGCCGACATCAGCGTGATCGGTCGGCCTTCGATCCTGATCCCCTTCGCCGCTGCGACGGCGGACCACCAGACAGCCAATGCCCGTGGCCTGGTCGATGCCCAAGCGGCGGTTCTGATTCCGGAATCGGCGCTTGACCCGGCCTCGCTCTCGGAGCAGATCCTCGCCATCCTGACCACACCCGGCGCTGCCGCCAGAATGCGAGAGAACGCGCTGGCCCAGGGCATTCCGGATGCGGCCGACAGACTGGCAGCCCTTGTCGAGCAGTTAGCGGAGAAACGCAAATGAACGCCGCAGCAGTTACCAAGTTGCCCACCGAGATGGGTCCGATCCACTTCGTGGGGATCGGCGGCATCGGTATGTCGGGCATCGCCGAAGTTCTGATCCACGCTGGCTACACCGTCCAGGGCTCGGACCTGAAGAAATCGAAGATCACCGACAGGCTGGAGAGCTTGGGCGCCAGGATCTTCGAAGGTCAGCGGGCCGGAAACCTGGAAGGAACCGAGGTCATAGTGATCTCGTCGGCGATCAAGAAGGGTAATCCCGAACTGGACGAGGCGCGTCGCATAGGTCTTCCCGTGGTCCGCAGGGCCGAGATGCTGGCCGAACTGATGCGCCTGCGCTCGAACGTGGCTGTGGCCGGTACGCACGGCAAGACGACGACGACCACGATGGTGGCAGCCCTTCTCGATGCGGGCGGCATCGACCCGACG
>CAZRNL010000165.1:0-6903 GCA_964601395.1 uncultured Silicimonas sp.
CCGCCCCGGGGCTGTCGGGCTTCCAGGGCTTGCCATTCCTCCGAGGCGGAATGATCGCAGCAGCGCCACGAGCAGCGATGGCATCGTGGCACTTGCGGGTGTCGAAGGCTCCGTCAGCGGTGACGCTGGCGATCTCCTGATCAGGCGGTATCTGGTCGAGTAGCTCGGGCAGCATGGGCGCATCGCCCACAACGCTGGTGGTGAACTCGGCGGCGCGGATTTCCAGTGTTTGCTCGTCGATACCGATGTGGATCTTGCGCCAGACCCGACGCTTCGTGCCACCGTGCTTGCGTGCATTCCACTCCCCTTCGCCCTCGACCTTGATCCCGGTGCTGTCGATCAAGAGGTGCAGCGGCCCTTGTGAGCCACGATAGGGTATGTTGACCTTCAGGGACCTCTGGGGCCGCGACAGCGTGCTGAAGTTGGGCACCGCCCAGTCAAGGTCGATCAGCCGCAGGAGGCTTTCGACGAACCCTGTCGTTTGCCGCAGCGCCATGCCGAACAGCACCTTCATGGTCAGGCAGGTCTGGATCGCGGCATCGCTATAGTCAGGCTGTCGACCGCGTTTGCCGGTCGGCGCAGCCTCCCAGATCATGGCGGGATCGAACCAGCCTTACGGCGATTGCAAACAATCGCCTACCGGCCAATGGATCGTCAGCGAGCCGCGGCGCTTGAGCGCTGCGTTATAGGAGGGCCAGTTCTTGGTCTTGTAGGCGGGGGGTGTGGGTCTGCTCATGCCCTCCAGCTACCACGCTGGATTCACAAGATGAATCCCTCACCGGATTTGTGCAACAGAGCCCGCGTCCAGCATACATGCTTTGTAGCCCGACCCTTCTGGAGATCATGCGTCGACTGCGCCCTCCATTGACGACGCTGACCCTGCCTCACTCCGACATGGACGCGGTGGCCTCTGAAATATGGCTTGATATCGCGGGCGGCCTCAAGAAAGGGCCCGATCAGATTAAGGTCGAATGTTCCCAACATTAGGACTTCGACCTGAGGCACTTGCGGCGTCAGAGCGCCTGACGAGGTGGTGTCGCCAAGCATCGGGACTGCTGGAAGCAGGTCGGCCCGAGACTTCGACGGCGCTTGTCAGGCGGCTGGCTGTATGGTCAGGCTCGAACCGTTGATGCAATGCAGGACCGCGCCGTCCACCAGCAGTATATGACCCATATGGCTGCCACACCGCCTGCAATGCACTTCGATCGCCGCCAAGCTATCTAAACCCATGTCCGGGCCAGTTCCTGTCGGCCAGTCGATATTCATCATGAGGGAGTTGGGAACGGACTGGCGAAAGAATGCCCAGCCCTTGTCGAGCTGAACTTTCCAGGTCGATGAATAAACGTTCAGCTCACACCCCTTGCAGTGATACGCGCCGTCGCGATCTTCATTCCAAAGTGGGCTCGATTCGGGTTTCTCGGTCCCTCCACGGCGCAGGATGTCGAAATCATGTTCTCCGAGTTGGGCAAGCCACGCTTCGTCCGTGTGAACGACCTCGTATCGGAAATCGTCCGTTCCGGCGACCACATCGGCCCTAGCGATCCCCGCTGCTGTGATGCTGCCAAGGGTGGCGGCGCTTGTCTTGAAGAATGCTCTGCGATTCATCGCGTGTGTCATCGTGTTCTCCGTTAGTCGGCGGGCAGGTGACGGGCGAAGCCTGCTGTTGGAAGGTCTGTTGCTGCGCCTTGTCGTCTGACCGCGGGACAGTACCGCGATCAGACGCAAAGGGCGCTGCTGGCAGCGTTCAGTCGTCGGTGAGGACCTTAAGGATAGTCATTTTCGCCGACTGTCCGCCGCTGTTCATTTCGGGGTCATTCAGCACATTGGCGATTTCAACGAGCTGGGACAGCGTTAGTTTGGTCGGATCGGCGTCAATGTCGTGCAGCCTGAACGCATTGTTGACGTTGGTCTGGATCATGGTCAGGCCAGTCAGCATTCCTGGCGCGTCCACGTCTTGTGCTACTGCGCCCATGGCGGGAAACAACAGAGCGCCGATCAGTGCATACTTGAGAGTTTTCATTTTCATTCCTTCCGGTGTGTGGAAGCGCCGAGGCGCTCCGTTGTGCTTTCGCGTGAGGGACAAGTGGATTTGATCCGTAACTTGCCTTCACCACTTCAGTTCGCAGGGGTCTTCGTTCTCTGCAGTTGAAAGATGAGGTGGCGAGTGAGAAATCGGAAATGACATTCGGATCACGGACGATGGCGGGCATTTGATCCGGATTTCTTGTAACGCGATCCCCACTGCGCAGGCACTCGCGGCGCAAGGGAATTCGCCAAATGCCGACTACCGTCCCGATCACGGACCTCGATTTGTTTCAATGGTTCAAAGAAATTTGCGGCCCGTTCAATGGCGTACCAATGCGTCCTGGAAGTACTACTGGCGGCGCTTTGCTGATACAGATCAACCGGTCTGCGGTCGGCAAGCGTCTGCTCCGAGGCGGCCCGCAGACTCTCCAACTCCGGTCCGGAGCGTAGCAGAAATAGCGATTTCAAACATGGACCTTGCAGAGATGCATCATCTCGTTCGTGGTCGAACCGATGGCTGCGCATTCTGCTGTGACTGCCCGGCGCAACCAGGAGCCCCGATGAGATCGAGGCTTCCCTTGCGCGGATACCGGACCCAGTCCACCAAGCCAAACGGCGCGACCTGTATGCGCGCGGCCTCGGCTCGGTCCATGTCGGGCAGGCGCTGACGTGCCTGCGTCGAACGTTCGGGGACATGGAAGCGCATATTGCAGACGGCGTCTGGGTATCGGGGCCGGACTTCGGCCTCGCCGACATCGGGCTTGTCTCCTACATAGACCGGATCGACCGGTTGGGGTTCGCAGGCCTCTGGCACCGCGAGTTCCCCGCTGTGGGCGACTGGCTCGCGGCGATGAAAGCACGGCCAAGCTACGAACCCGCCATCGGTGCCTTCATCCCCGAGGCGCAGGGCCAGGCACAACGCGAAGGTGGCGCCTCGCACTGGCCCGAACTTGAACGGCTCTGGGTGGTCAGCGCACCGTGCTAATTGAAGCCGATCTCGACGACCGGCTGATCCACTACAACGCCCATCGTCCGCATCTAACGAGACCAAGTGGACATTTCCACATCAATAACAAAGGACTGGACTTCCTCGGCACCGCGAGCGGTAGTCATCGGTGAACCCGCGCACCTGCAGTGCAACGGTATGGCCGGCGGCACGCGGGCCTTCAGTCAGTACCAGGCGACGCATCGGGCGCCGCCATGATGGGAGTGACTGAAGATGACCCAAGAGATCGAAAATCAGAAACCCGCAACAGACGAGGCCGTGACACCGAATGCAGGGTCGTCCGAAGCCACCACGAAGACAACGAAACCTTCACCAGCCACACGTCCGCGCGGCAAGCTGGAGGTGGTGCTGAAGGCGATCGAGCGTAGGAAGGGTGCAACGCTTGCGGAGCTGACCGAGGCCACGGGCTGGCAGCCGCATACGACGCGGGCGGCCCTGACGCGCCTTCGCCATCGCGGATTTCCGATGGTGCTGGTCGCGACCGCAGGCCGCAAGGCCTACAGGCTGCAGGGACGGCGGTGATGGCTGGCGGCGAACCGCGGCTCCGGGAATCCGATGCCGACATCAAGCAGCTTGAATCTGCCCGGGCATCTGACCTGAGACGCCTCTGGCAGGAACGGCTCGGCACGCCAGCACCTCCGACGTTGTCGGCACGTCTCATGCGGCTTGCGGTCGCCTGGCAGATGCAGTCGGAAGGCGCAACCGGCGAGGCGTCGGCGGACGTGCGCAACTGGCAGACGGTGATGCGCCGCCGGGCCGAGGGGACCGGTGCTCTGGAAGCGTCAAGGGGTCTCAGCGCGCCGGTCGCTGGGTCGGGAACCCGTCTCCTGAAGTCCTGGGGCGGAGAAGTGCAGGAAGTGATCGTCGTGGAGCGTGAGGTGATCTGGAACGGTCATTCCTATACCTCGCTTTCCGCCGTTGCCCGGGCGATGACCGGAACGCCGCGCAACGGACCAAAGTTCTTCGGACTTCGGGAGGAAGGGCGATGATCCGCAAACGCTGCGCCATCTACACGCGGAAATCGACCGAGGAAGGCCTCGAGCAGAGCTTCAACTCGCTCGATGCGCAGCGCGAGGCCTGCGCGGCCTATGTCCTGAGTCAGCGCCACGAGGGCTGGATGGAGCTCTCCGGGCAGTATGATGACGGTGGCTTCTCGGGCGGTTCAATGGATCGCCCCGGTCTGTAGCGGCTGCTATCTGCCGTCAGGGCAGGTCGGATCGACGTGATCGTCGTCTACAAGGTCGACCGGCTGACCAGGGCACTCTCCGACTTCGCGAAGATGGTGGATATCTTCGACGAGGCGGGGGTGTCATTTGTCTCGGTCACCCAGGCCTTCAACACCACCAGTTCGATGGGACGCCTGACACTCAACGTGCTGCTTTCCTTTGCCCAGTTCGAGAGGGAGGTCACGGCAGAGCGGATCCGTGACAAGGTGGCGGCCTCGAAGAAGAAGGGGCTGTGGATGGGCGGGGCGGTACCGACAGGGTATGATGTCGTCGACAAGCACCTTGTCGTGAACGAAGGCGAAGCAAAAACCGTCCGGACAATCTACCAGGAGTATCTTCTCGTCGGTTCGGTGCCCGCCCTCCGGAAGCGGCTCGCAGCACTTGGCGTCGCAAGCAAGCTGAGAACGGATCGTCATGGTCGTGTGACCGGGGGCGGGAGCTTTTCGACGGGAGCTCTTTATTACCTGCTTCGGAATCCGGTCTATGTCGGCACGGTCCGGCACCGGGGTCAGTTGTACGCGGGCCAGCATGACGCCATCGTCGAAGAGGAGACCTGGTTGCGGGTTGAGGCTGGTCTCGATAGCAACGGTGGTGGTGCCATTGTGTCGGGGCGGCGTCCGGCGCGGCGATGGCTCGATGGCAGGCTCTTTGACCGTGAGGGTCGGTCGATGCGCACCACCTACGCCATCAAGTCGGTCCAGAAAGGGTCAACACGACAGTCAAAACGATACTGGTATTATGTCTCGAGGCTTGATGATGGAGAGACCAAGTCCAAACCCGATCGTCTGCCGGCAGACGGCGTCGAAAGGGTTGTAGAGACGAAGGTGAGAGAAATGCTCTCGGACAGGTCCTGGCTCGCCGACGCCATGACCGGTGCGGGCGCCAAGATCGACTTCATTGGACCTGCTCTTGATCGGGTCAAAGATGCTTGCGCGGGAAGAACCGATGCCGGTGTGGAAGATGAGAGGCCGGACATCAGATCACTCGTTCATCGGATCGATCTTGGTGATACATCTCTGCGGATTACCCTCGACCTCGCAGGACTGACCGATGGGACCGACGCGGCAAGTCTGCTGGTGCCTCCGATCGAAGTCCCGGTCTCGATGCGTCAGGCCGGGCGCAACCGTCCGATCGTCTTGCGTACCACGGGCGATGCCCCTCATCGTGACTCTGAACTGATATCACTCGTCGCCGATGCCCGGCGCTGGCGCGATGATCTCCTGAAGGGCAGGGCCGCCTCTGTAGCTGCCATCACGGAACGCGAGAAGGTTCGTCCCGGAACTGTTAGCCGAATCCTGCCGCTCGCCTGGCTCGCTCCCGACATCTCCCGGGCGATCCTTGCCGGTCGGCAACCGGCAGAACTCACCGCGAAACGGCTGCGCGAGCTGCCCGGACTTCCGCTCGACTGGAATGCGCAGCGCCGTCTTCTAGGGTTCCCCGCCGCCTGATCCGGCAACCCTCTCTCGCAAGATATCACACGAAATCAGCCCACAGAGACTTTGGCCCGAAGGCGCCAGACACTCCCCGGATCAGAGACAGAATGTGAGGGTTCGATCTCGAGTATCTCTCGTAACATACGGATAACGCGGCACTTTATTCGTGACTATGATATCAGTCAGTTCATTGGAGTTTGAGTGGTGGGCGACCCTGGAATCGAACCAGGCGTGCGTCTCCGCGAGGGAGTTACAGTCCCCTGCCACACCTTGCGGCCTGTCGCCCACTTTCGCGCCATCCGAAAACAGCACGGACGGTCAGATAACTAGCGGGGGAAGGGCGGTCAAGCGGAAATCCGGGGCGATCCCGCGCTGATCTCTTGGCAAGAGCGCCCCAGGCAGATAGGGCGGGCTTCATGACGAAAAAGCCGAAATGGGTGATCGAGAAGGAGCAGTCGCGCCGGCACGCGGCGGCAGAGACCGTCTGGCTGTTCGGACTGCATGCGGTGCGCGATGCACTTCTCAATCCGCGCCGCGAGAAACTGCGTCTGATTCTGACCAGGAATGCGGCGGACAGGCTTGCCGACGCGCTGGGTGGCGGCGGTCCGGAACCTGAGATCGCCGATCCCCGCAAGTTTCCCGCTCCTCTGGATCCGGGTTCGGTCCATCAGGGAGCGGCCCTGGAGGTGAAAGCGTTGGACTGGGGATCGCTCGACGCACTCGTGACCGAGGGCGAGGGGCGTCCCGTCGTCGTTTGCCTTGACCGCGTCACCGATCCGCACAATGTCGGAGCGATACTGCGGTCGGCAGAAGTGTTCGGAGCACGCGCGGTCATAGCACCTGCGCGCCATTCCGCGCCCGAAACCGGGGCGCTTGCCAAGACTGCGTCCGGAGCGCTCGAGCGCCAGCCATATGTGCGGGTCGGCAACCTGGCGAACGTGATGGAACATCTGCGCGACATGGGGTTCTTGCTGATCGGGTTGGACGGCGAGGCCGATCTCACACTGGACGCTTCCCTGAAGGATGCGGGAAGCCGTCCGATCGCCCTGGTACTGGGGGCCGAGGGGCCGGGTTTGCGGGACAGGACCAAGGAGACCTGCGACGTATTGGCGAGAATCCCCTTTCAGGGTGCGTTTGGGTCGCTCAACGTCTCAAATGCTGCGGCGGTTGCCCTATATACCACGCAAAGCCGCGCTTAGAGACGAATGCCCCA
>CAZRNL010000166.1:0-6890 GCA_964601395.1 uncultured Silicimonas sp.
TAGTACCCCTGGCTGCAATCGCCCTCCGACAGGGCAAGGTCGGCCGCACGTTCGTAAAGAGTTGCAAGAAGCGGCAGGTCGCGATCCCGGTGAGCGACGATGATCTTTCGGTCGAGGTCGATCTTCCAGGAGCCCTGGATGGATTTCCCGGTGGCAACATCTGCGCTCGGACACTGTTCAACTTCGGTCATCGGTTGCCGGATCACCCAAGCCTTTCAGTTCGGGGAGAAAGACAACTGGCAACCCAGTGATGGAAAAGATGGGTGGGGCCATCCATCACCGCCGAGAACCGGCCGCCGTCGAAATGAATGCCGTGGCGACCCTTCTGCATTCCCTCGACCACGAAGACGTCCTCTTCGAGAACCTCTCTCCACATCGCGGTGTTTCGCTCGCGCATATCCTGCCACTCCGGTCCCAAGACTTCGTCGCTGGCATAATAAAGCTCGACGTGTTCGAAAGTCCGATCCGTCGATTGGGGTTCTAGGATCATCGCGTAGGCATGATCGCGGTGCACGGCAAAAAGGACATTTGGATAAAGTGCTATGTATTCGGCACCAGCATCCCACTTTTCGGACAGACCTGCGAAGTCGGGAAATCTGCGACCATCGGGCGTGATCTGCGGGCGGTAAACCAGGGTTCCCTGTCCGGAAAAATGACCCGGCGCCTCGATATGGTAATGATCTTCCAGTCGCGAATAACCGTTCAGTCCCGGATGAACCCAAGGAAGGTGGTAGCTTTCGCAGTAATTCTCGACCGCAAGTTTCCAATTGCACCCGACATCAAAGCTGAAGCCTGAATCCGGACCCCCATGCACAAGCCGTTGGCCTTCGTACTCGCTCCAGCGTTCAATCGCCCGCGCGGCATAGATCTCGAACTTCGGCGCCGTTCCATTCACATTGACGAAGATCACGTCCCGCCAGACATGCGAAGGTATCTCGACCAGGCCGAGCGATGCGCGATCGATTCCGTCGCAGGCGTTCATTCCGGGACCGCCAACATGCGGTGTCGCAACCAGTTCACCCGTCAGCGCATAGCACCACGAATGATAAGGACACCGCAGGACGCCACCCACCTTTTTCTTCTCGGTCACGAGGATCATGCCTCGGTGGCGGCAAGTGTTCTGGAACACACGGACATGCCCGTCGCGACCGCGAACCGCCACGATGGGCATTCCCAGGAACTCGATCGGCAAGGCATCGCCCGGCTCGGGAATGTCTTTGGCGAAACCGACCCCCGACCAGTTGTCGAACAGGACACGACCACGCTCGAGAAGAAAAACGTCCTCGGAGATATAGTTCTCGTTCGGCAATCCGTTGGCCGAAACGATCGGGCGCATTACACCTGACAGGTCAGTGGGCGACACTGGCGACCTCCATCCGGGAACTGCCTATACTTGCGCCGCAGGTCCGGCGCCATCGCGTCATTTCGCGACATGTCGCCACCTGCTTGCGCCATCGGTCAGACCATCGGCACCGTTTGCCCGGTCATCGCGGCCACCTGCGCCGCCAGTCCCATTTCGACAGCCCTGATGCCGTCATCCAGTGTCACCTCGGGAACTCCACCGGTCCGAACGAGGTTCAGAAAGCGGACGTGCTGGTAGTAGGTCGATCCATTGTGATCCCCGGCTTCGAGCAACGTAGGATCGACAGGTATCTCGACAATTTGCGGGCCTTTGGGATGGCGCTGCGACACGATGACCTGAGCCACCGGCGGAGAACCGAGATGCGTCGGCCAGAACCTGCCCGGCCCGGGCACCCTGGCCTCGATCTTTCCGGTCGGTCCGACGGCGGTGATCTCTTCCTGGTACGTCGACCCCTCGGCGTACATGCAAAGCTCCAGCATGGCGCGCGATCCATTCGCAAAGTCGACGATGACGAATGCGCCGTCCCAGATGTCGGGGGCCTCGTCGAAGTAACGTTCGTCCTTGTGGTTCACATCCTGCCCTGCGGAGGCCATGATCCGTACCGGCTCGGCGCCGATGATCAGTCGCATGAGGTCGAAGAAGTGACAGCACTTCTCGACCAGCGTGCCGCCCGTGTAGCGGTTGAACCGGTTCCAGTCGCCGACCTTGCTCAGAAAGGGAAACCGATGCTCGCGGATCGTCAGCATCGTCGGCCCGCCAGTCGCAGCCTTCACCTCGTCTACGAAGGTCTGGATCGGAGGCATGTAACGGTACTCCATCGCGACCCAGACCGGCGCGGGATAACCGGCAGCAAGACTGCGCAATCTTGCTGCGTCCGCCGGGTCCGTGAAGACCGGCTTCTCAACCAGGATCGGCAACGGTCGCCGCGCCGCGATCTCTTCGAGTTGAGAGACATGGTGATAGTTCGGGGAAGCGATCAGCAGGCAGTCGACATCGGAGCTGGACAACAGTTCGGCAATGGAAGCACAAAGCCGCGCGCCGGGCGCAATCGACTTGGCGGCATCGGCCATGATCCGATCGGGCTCGAAGATAGCGGCCACGCGCGCGCCAGGCAGAAGCGCGATATTCCGCAGGTGCTCCTGCCCCATCATCCCACAACCGATGATTCCGTAATTGACCATATCCGACATTGGGAAGCCTATCTCATCCTGTTGACGTAGCGTGCCTTGTCCGAATCGAACCAGGTGCGCGAAAACTCGGCAATTTCACCCTCTTGCGAGCGCCCTGCCCGCTCGACATAGCCGACCCGCGTTCCCACAGCGTGCGGAAACTCCGGCAAACACCAGTCAGGCACGGCAGCCACGCCGATCCGATCTTCAGCCGACGCTATCCAGAGGCCCAGCTCACGCCGGTAGAAGAAGTAGAGCGACTCTGAAAGATCCTCGGGCAGGATGGTTTCCGCCCATGATCCATCCAACCAGATCTCTTCCAACGCGACCGGCTCGCCGGACAGTCGACGCAAACGGCGGATACGATGTGCGAAACTGTCCTTTCCGAAAACCGGCAGATCGTCCGGCTTGGCGGCACGGATCACGTCGATCACTTCCGCCGTCGGCAATCCGCCGCCGTCAAGCCGTTCAAGCCGGAAGAATGCATAGACTCCGGCGGCTTCGGGGCGGTGGCGAACATAGTTCCCCGACCCGTGGATGCGCAGAAGCAATCCCTTGTCTTCCAGATCACCGAGGGCCTTGCGAAGAGTTCCGACGGCAATTCCCAACTCTGCCGCCATGTCGCGCTCGGGAGGCAGACGGCTGCCGTCGCTCAGCCGTCCCGAGGCGATTTCGCGGATCAGCATCTCTGCCGTCTGCACATACTTGGGCAGCGAGTTGTTCTGCGTTGGCATCCATGCACCAAAAATTGATGCACTATTGATGCACATCATCGCGAATGCTACGCAAGGGGTAATCGCACCCTGAAAGGACGAATCCATGACCGTCGTTCCCGTCTCCTCGGCTGACCTGGACGCTGCGGAAGTCAGTTGGTTTTCCGCGCTTTGCTCGGACGACTACGCCTATCTCGGTGTCCCGGACGGAGCGCTGCGTTCCAGCTGGGAGCATTGCCGCGATATCGTTCTCGAGGCCGAGCGTCAGGGATTCCGCAACATCCTCTGCCCGTCATCCTATCAGGTCGGCCAAGACACGTTGTCATTCGTGGCCGGCTGCGCGCCCCTGACCGAGAAGATCAACATGTTGGCCGCGGTCCGCTGCGGGGAGATGCAGCCGATCATGCTGGCCCGGACGATCGCGACGCTCGATCACATGCTGAAAGGACGTCTGACGGTCAACATCATCTCGTCGGATTTTCCCGGCGAAACGGCCGATAGCAAGTTCCGCTATAAACGATCGCGGGAAGTGGTCGAAATCCTGAAGCAGGCCTGGACGCAAGACAGGATAACCTATCACGGCGATGTCTACTCGTTCGACGGCGTGTCCACCGACCCTGCCCGGCCGTATCAGCAGAATGGCGGCCCTCTGCTCTACTTTGGCGGCTACTCGCCCGACGCACTGGAGCTTTGCGGTCAGCATTGCGACGTCTACCTGATGTGGCCCGAGCCGAAGGCGCAGATCGCCGAGCGTATGAAATCGGTGAACGCCGTTGCGGAACGCTACGGTCGTACTTTGGACTATGGCCTGCGCGTTCACATGATCGTCCGCGACACCGAAGCGGAGGCGCGCGAATATGCCGAGCACCTCGTCTCGAAACTCGACGACGAATACGGAAAGCTGATCCGCGAACGTGCACACGACGCGAACTCGCTCGGCGTCAGTCACCAGGCGCGCGCGCGTGAACTCGCGGACCAGTTCGGCTATGTCGAACGCCACCTCTGGACAGGTATCGGACGGGCACGGTCGGGCTGCGGAGCGGCCTTGGTGGGCTCTGCCGATCAGGTGCTCTCGGAAATCGAGGAATACAGGAAGATGGGTATCCGCGCCTTCATCTTCTCGGGCTATCCGCACATCGACGAATGCGTCTCGTTCGGAGAAAAAGTGCTCCCGCAGTTGAAAACCTGCTCGTTGCCCCATGTTCACGGACGGGTGCCACAAATGACACCCGCAACACCGCTGGGAATCGGAGAACGCAAATGATGGAACGGGTCGAACTGCCTGGCGGCATCAGTCTAAGCCGCATCGTCTATGGCATGTGGCGCGTGGGAGACGATGACGACACGTCACCGGCCCATATCCGTGCGAAGCTGGACGCGTGCCTTGCGCAGGGCATCACCACGATCGACCAGGCGGATATCTACGGCGGCTATACCGCAGAGGCGCTGCTCGGAAAATGTTTCAAGGAAAACAAGGGCCTGCGTGACATGGTCGAAATCGTGACCAAATGCGACATCATCGCCCCGACCGGTCGATATGCCAGCGCCAGGGTCAAACACTACGACACCTCGGCCGCGCATATCCGCACCTCGGTCGATACCTCGCTGCGCGATATGGGAACCGACCGCATCGACCTCTTGCTGATCCACCGGCCGGATCCCCTCATGGACCATGTCGAGACCGGTCGCGCCCTGGACGACGCTGTGGCAAGCGGAAAAGTCCGCGCGGTCGGCGTGTCGAACTTTCGACCCTGGGACTGGACACTTCTGCAATCCGCAATGTCGACACCGCTCGCGACCAACCAGATCGAGATCAGTTTGGTCGCTCACGACTGCCTCACCAACGGCGATATCGCCTTCCTGCAGGAAAGAGCCATTCGTCCCATGGCATGGTCTCCACTCGGTGGGGGGGCCTTGCTAGGCGGCAACGCCTCAGGTGCGATCGGCGAAGCACTCGATCGTATCGCGAGGTTGAACGACGTCGATCCCGCGACTATAGCCCTGGCATGGCTCCTGGCGCATCCATCCGGCATCCTTCCGGTCATGGGCACCAATACAATCAAGCGGATTGCTGCTTTCACGGACGCACTTGGCGTCAAAATGGATCGCCAGACCTGGTTCGAACTTTACACCGCAGCGCTCGGGCGGGAAGTTGCCTGAACCAAAGTGACGGGAGAAATAATGACCCGCTTCGTACCGGGCCCCGGTACCTCACGCGAGTTTCGAAGTGCCCTCGGTCGTTTCGCGACCGGGGTGACGCTTGTTACCTGCCGTACCGACCTCGGGCCACTTGGAATAACCGCGAACAGTTTTGCCTCGGTTTCGATGGACCCGCCATTGGTGCTGTGGTCTCCCGCCCGAGCATCCCGCCGTTTCGAGGCCTTTGCGGCGGCCGAGCACTACGCGATCCATGTCCTGTCTTCCGCCCAGAAGGACATCTGCCAGCGTTTCACACGCGATGGGCTGGACTTCAGCGGACTTGAATGGATCGAGGGCGATGATGGCACGCCATTGATCAAGGGAACTCTGGCCTGTTTCGAATGCGTGCGTCACGCCATCCACGAAGGCGGCGATCATGCCATCATCGTCGGCCGGGTGATCGGCGCGACTCACGGCGAAGGCGAGCCTCTGCTGTTTTCCGCGGGCTCATACGGAAATTTCCTCGAGCATTGACGCGCTTCAAACGTCCTCGACCAGAACAACACCAGGCAACGACTTGAGCGCTCCCTTGATTTGAGGCGACACGGGCCAGCCATCGCCGATATGCACCGGCACATCCTGCATCGCACCCGGCAGCTGAACTGAAAGCGCGGTGACAGTGATCGGCCCCCGCGACTTGACGGAACCGTCATCCCTGAAACGCTCCAGAACCGAGCAGATCATCCCAACGGCGCCAAAGTCGTCGATCATGACGTTCAGACCGGACACGGCACCGTCCGCCACGATCCCGTCGATCGGAACGACGGACCGCGCGATCGGGTCGAACTGACCCTCGTTGAACCGTGCCTCAAGCGTCATCACAACCTGGGTCGTTTGCTCGAAGACCTTGCGCACCGTCTCGAAGTCATCCGGAAAAAGCGCAATGCCCGACACCTGACCGGACGGATCCGAGATGTTCATGCGGAAAAAGCGTGTTCCCCGTCCCGACTTGCGCTCCTGCAGTCCCGAGATGACGACGCCCACTCTCGAAATCGCGGCCCCTTCCGCCTCTGCCTTCACCTGCAATTCCGCCAGCGTCATCAGACCCTTGCGTTTCAGCGCGGTCGCATAGTCGTCCAGTGGGTGCCCAGAAAGGTAAAACCCGATGGCGGTTTGCTCTTCGGCCAGCCGCTCGTTCGGCAGCCAGTCGTCGACCGGCGACAGGCGCGGTTCCGGCAGGTCCGCCCCCGCATCTCCGAACAGCGAATCCTGGTCCGAGCCCCGCTGTTCGTGAATGGCCGCCGAATAGGCTGTCAAAGCATCGAGCGAGCGGAAGATGCGCTGACGGTTCAGGTCAAGCTGATCGAAGGCACCTGCACGCGCCAACATCTCCAGTGGCCGCTTGCCGATCCGCTTCAGATCCACCCGACGCGCCAGATCGAAAACCGTCGAGAACGGCTTCTCTGCCCGGCCTTCGACGATCAGCCGCATTGCGTCCAGCCCCAC
>CAZRNL010000167.1:0-6866 GCA_964601395.1 uncultured Silicimonas sp.
TCAAGCACAGGATCAGGATCGAGCCCAGGACCGAAGGCGATGCCGACATGGTGCTGGACCGGACGGATGCCGGCGTGCGGGTCTTTCAGGACGCCGAGGGCGCGATCTATCGTTTGGTCATCCTGACCGAGTTGCCTGAGGCGCGGGACAAGGCGTCGGTGTTTCTCGACTGGCTGCGATCCGATCCCGGCAAGGCCGCCATAGAAACCTTCGCTCCGGAAGGAGCCTCTGTCTACACGACCGAGGAAACGGTCGTAACGGTAGAGAAGACCGAGACATTCGAAGGCGACAAGGCAACCGGTGCGCTCCTGGCTTTGATGCATTGCGGGCGCTGTCACGTGGTGGACGAAAGAAACCGCATGGGCGGGATCGGGTCGACGCCGTCCTTCGCGGCGATGCGCGGGCGGGACAACTGGCCGGACCTTTTCCGTGCCTTCTATGCCGAGAATCCACATCCTTCCTTCACGCAGGTCGAGGGTGTGACCGAACCATTCGATCCCAACCGCGAGATCCACATTGCCCCGGTCGAGATCACTCCGGGCGAGATCGAGGCGATCACCGCATTCGTGGCGACAATCGAGCCGAAGGATCTGGGCAGGCCGGTAGGATCGAACTAGGGGCAGGGGTCAAAGTCCGCGCGGCGCGGATTTCCCCTGTCAGGCGAGAACGCCGAGGATATCCCGCTCGATCAGGTCCATGAGATCCCCGAAGTAACCGCCCGAACGCGCGGGTTGCGCCGGGTCCGACGTGATCGCGATTGTCACGCCGGCGGCGGGAGCGACCGCGATGACCTGCCCGCCGTAGCCGCGCGCCAATGCATAGTCGGTGCCAGAGACGCGGCCGGTGAACCAACCGTAGCCATAGCCCAGCCCCGACCAGGGCGAGCGCGTGACCGGGCGGAAAGACCGGTCGATCCAGTCCGCGCTGACGATCCGCTCGCCTTCCCAGGTGCCGCCCTGCCGGATCATCTCGCCAAAACGCGCCATGGCGCGGGGGGACAGCGCCATTTCATTGCCGCCCATGTAAAAGCCCTGCGGGTCGCGGGTCCACGAGGGGATCTCGATGCCGAGAGGTTTGCCCAGCCAGTCGCGGGCGAGGGTCAGAAGCGAGCGGTCGGCGGCGGTGGCGAGGGCGGCGCCAAGGATATGGGTCGAACTGGTCGAGTAGAGCATCTGGCCGCCGGGCTCGGCGACGAATGGGCGGGACAGCGCGTTGGCCACCCAATTGCCGCTCGATACCCAGCCACCATAGTTGGGGCCCGACGTGCGTTCCAGCCCGGCTCGAAGCGTGACCAGGTCTTCGAGTGTGATGTCGCCGGCGCGCGGATCCGCGTCGCGGGGCAGAAGCCGCGGGGCTACGTCTGCCAGCCGTGCGGTCACCGAAGGCACCACCCCCTTGTCGATGGCGATGCCAAGAAGCGTGGCCACGATGGTCTTCGAGACGGACTTGACGTTGGCGGGACGATCGAGCGAGGTCCCGCGGGCGCTTTCTTCGATCAGCGGCTCACCCTTGCCGAGCACGATCAGGCTGTGAAGCTGGTCCAGTCCACGCGCGCGCTCCACTGCAGCGGAAAGGGGGGAACTTGTCTGCGCGATAACGGGTGCAGCCAGCAGCGTGGCGGCGGTGGTAAGAAAGACGCGTCTCGATACTGTCATAGCGGTCAACATGGGTCTGGAAGGGTTCGGGCCAAGCCAAGGCCGATCACGAAATCTCGACCCCGGCTCAGTTCGGCTTCTTGTCCTTCAGATAGTCATCGGTCGTCCGGACGCGCGGGCGTTCGCCCATGCGGAACGGCGAGTTTTCCTGGTGATACTGGGCAGTGATGCGGCAATCGTCGCACATCTGGATCAGGCGCACATTGTCGGAGTTGGTGTACATCCAGTGCTGGCCCTCCAGCTTTTCCACGATGCGGTCGATCGTCGATTTCACGCCGAAGGGCTTGCCGCATTCGATGCACTCGAAGGGTTCCTCCTCGTGCAGGACGCGGTAGCTGAGGGCGTTGTTCGAAAGGTCCAGTTGCGGGACAAGGGTGATCGCATTTTCCGGGCAAGTCGTTTCGCAGATACCGCATTGCAGGCACGCCGCTTCCTGGAAGCGGACCTGCGGCTTGTCGGGATTGTCGCCAAGCGCTCCGACCGGGCAGAGCGACACGCAGGCCAGGCAGAGCGTGCAGGCGTCGGTGTCGATCACGACGGCGCCATAGGGCGCACCGGCCGGCAGGGGGATCGGTGTCGTGGCGGCAGTCAGTGCCGTGGCGGCGGTGCGCGTGACTTCACGGCGCCCTCCAAGGGGCAGGATCGGATCCTTTTCCAGAGGAGCGGGGGCGGTGTCGTAGAGTGCGGCTTCCAGCGCCTCGGGATCGTGGGCATCGAGGATCGAAAGCCGCTCGTCTCCGCCCATGATGGCTCGCGTCAAGGCAAGTTCGCGCTCGGGAACATCCATGCCTGTGCGGGGTCCGGGAAGAAGCGCGACTGAAGCGAAGCCGACTCCGAGGGCCGCCATCATCTCGGCATGACCCACGCCTTCCACGTTCGGCACTTCGATCGGGATGACGTCGGCGGGCAGGCCCCGCCCGAAACGGGCGGAGAGGCGTATCATCTCGCCTCCGTACTCAGCGTCGTGAAACAGCGCGCGCGGCGCCTTGCCGCCGGCCTTGCGATAGGTCGAGGCCAAGGTGCGCAGGCGCGAGAACAGAAAGCCCACGGCAGGATCGTCATAGCTGGCGGCCCCGGATGGGCAGACGGCGGCGCAGGCGCCGCATCCCGCGCAGATATTGGGGTCGATCCGTACCGTATCACCGTTGGGGGTGATGGCACCCGTCGGGCAAACGGTCAGGCAACGGTCGCAGCCCGGCCGCGACGCACGGGAATGGGCGCAGAGGCTTTCCTCGAAACGGATGTAGAGCGGCTTCTCGAAGACACCCTGCAATTGGGAAGCCTCGGCGAGGGCTGACCTGACAGCAATTGGATCCCCCGGATCGGCGCGGGCATAGCCTTCGCGCTTGTGATCGGCGGGGAAAAGAGGGCCTTCACCGCGCAGGTCGAGGATGATGTCGCAAGTCGATTTCGCGCCGTTCATCGGATCGCCGAAACTCGCCGCCCCGCGCCCGCCGGGCCGCATCTCGCGGTAGCCGTCGAGGGCAATGTTGAACGATCCCAATGCACCCGTCGCTGTTTTCAACCGTCCAAGCGCCACGTCGTAGGCGGCGGGGGGAACGAGGTCTTCAGGCTCGGCGGTCAGGATGCAGGTGACGGCCAGGGAAGATGCGAGCGCTTCGGCGGCTTCAAGGGCAACCTCCGGTGTTCCGAGGACAAGGCAGGTCCCTTCCGACACGACATCGAAGACGGGGGTGGACGGGGCAGGCAAGGCGGCTTCCGCAAGAAGGGCCGCCTGTTTGGGGGCCGCCGACCTGTCGGCGGTCCAGCCCGCACGATCGCGGATGTCGACCGTCAGAAGGCGCTCGGCCACTCCAAGGTCGTCGGCCAGTTCCTGAAACAAGGTTGCCATCTGGCCGCAGGCAACAAGAGTGGTGCCGTCGCCGGCGAGAGCCTTGGCGGCCACGTCCAGATCGACGGTACAGAGACGGTCCGAGGTTCTGACCTCGGGTCCACCGACCGCAGTCGCCGCCGATTCGGGATCGACACGCATCGTTCCTTCGCAGGAACACAGCAGCATTCGCGTGATTTTGGTCATGGTTTTCTCGTTCCTCGTCCTTCTCGGAGCGGGACCATACTGGTCAGATGTTTTGACAATGGCAATCAGGCGGTGTTTCGTCTTTCTCCGTTGGGAGGATCCTTTGCATGGCGGATGTCAGCACTCCGAAAACACTATCGCTTCCTGTAGGTGTCATCCTGCGTCGCAGGCCCGGTGTGACGCGCTGGGCGAAATGGGCGTGGTCGGCTGTCGCGGTGATGCCCAATGCCGGACCCGGTGGTTTCCGGGTGCTGCGGCAGGAGGGTGACGTCACCGATTTTCACGCCGCGACCGTTTCGCTCGAGCTGCACCGCGCCGAAGTCGAAAGCTATCGCATCTCGCTCATGATGAACCCGCCTTCGGTTTTCGTGGTTCTGAACAAAGGAGAGGATGCAGGCAACGAGCACGGTATCGACGTGCAGCTTGTCACCGCTTCGGCGGATCAGGGTCAGAACTACCAGGACAGCGGCGAGGTGATCGTTCAGCCGGTCGAGATGCCGGATTCGCTGGTCGCCGCGATCAGGTCATTCTGCGATGTGCATTATCAGGAGACCCCTTTCGTGAAGCGCAAGCGGGACCGGCAGCGGGTGGACCTGGTCGAGGACGGCATCGGGGACCCGCGCATCCGTCAGGCGGCGGACGTGTATCGCAGTCCGTCGTCCCTGAAGCGGAAGCACTCCGATGAGTGATGACGACGACATATTCTCGCGCTGGTCGAAGCGAAAGCGAGGCGTTGCGAAAGAAGAGGCGATCGAGGCAGCCCCGGAGCCGGACGTTGCAGCCAAGAGCGACAGCACCGAGGCCGAGACCTCCGAGCGCGAGCCCGAGACCGAAGCGGAAGAGATCGCGCTGTTGGAGAAGCTGGGCTTGCCGAGCCCCGAAAGCCTTGGGCATGGCGATGATTTCACCGTTTTCATGAAGTCGGGGGTGCCCGAATTCCTTCGCAACCGCGCGCTTCGAGTCCTTTGGCGCAGCAACCCGGTGCTCGCGAATCTTGACGGTCTGAACGACTACGATCAGGATTTCCGGTCGCCCGAGATGACCCGGAAAGTTCTTGCAACGGCGTACAAGGTTGGTCGTGGATTCCTGACTGAAAAGAAAGATCCGGAAATTATGCAGGATAACGACACAGAAGATACAGAAGATACAGAGATATCGGATATGGACACAGAAATGGAGGCCGAATTGACCGTCGCGGAGCAGCCAGCGGCCGAAGCCGAAAACGCCAAATCCGCTCAATGGGAAGACACTGACGAGAACCCGGAAAATCTCTTTAATCCCAAACGGATGCGATTCGAGACCTGAACTCGAAGAGAAACGTGAACAGCCGAAATTGGAAATAACATTTGCCCAATCGGACGCTGCCGTCATACCTTTGGGATACAATGGCATTCAGGGAACCACACTTGAGCGATCCAAGCCAAAGGGCCGTCAAGAGAGAGGCAATTGCCGAAGAGGATTTGCTTCGCGCGGATCTCTACGCGATGCTTGCGCAGCTCCTGGCCCGTCCGCCGTCGCAAGAGATTCTCAAGACAGCGGCTGGATTGTCCGGCGATGACTCCGACATTGGGCAGGGCATAAAGGCGCTGGCGGCTGTCGCGAAGACAACGTCCGCCAAATCTGTCGAAAGGGAGTTCAACGCCCTTTTCATCGGCCTCGGACGGGGCGAGCTGTTGCCCTACGCCAGTTTCTACCTGACCGGGTTCCTGAACGAAAAGCCGCTGGCCCGGCTTCGGGCGCACATGGGCCAGCTTGGCATAGAGCGCAATACAGACGTCAAGGAACCCGAGGATCATATGGCGACGCTGTGCGAGATCATGGCGGGACTGATCCGCGGCACCTATGGCAACCCACTGTCCATCGAGGATCAGCATGCGTTCTTCAACACGCATGTCGCTACCTGGGCAGGGCATTTTTTCAGAGACCTGGAGGCCGCCGAAGGTTCGGTCTTCTACGCTCCGGTCGGCAAGATCGGGCGTGCCTTCATGGATATCGAGATCGAAGCCTTCAGATTGGATACCTGACGCAGGGGTCCGGACCCCGGTGCGCCAGGAATGAAAGGGAGAGAGAAAATGGACGCAAAGAAAAAGAAGGACGGCGCGAGCCGCCGCGATTTTCTGAAGTTCGCGGGTACATCGGCTCCGGCCGCTGTTGCGGCGATGACCGTCGGCGCCGGCGAAGCGGCTGCCGATGAGGCCACGAAAGGCTCGGGTCTTCGGAAGACCGAGCACATCAAGAAATACCTGGCGTCCGCCCGGTTCTGAGATTTCGAGGGAGGCTTACCATGCTGAGAAAAAAGACAGGCGCGGCTAACCGCACCACCCGTCCTTCGCCGGTCCTTTCAAGGGTCGCTGGCACCAAGGTCGATCGTCGCGGCTTCCTGCGCGGCTCGGGTCTGGCAGTTGGAGGGCTTGCCGCCTTCGCAGCCGGCGCCGGGCGCGTGACGCCCGCCGTGGCGCAATCCGCGGGCGGCGCAAAGACCGAGGTCATCAAATCGGTTTGCACCCACTGTTCGGTCGGCTGTACCGTCCTGGCGGAAGTGCAGAACGGCGTCTGGACCGGACAGGAACCGGCCTGGGACAGCCCGTTCAACCTGGGTGCTCACTGCGCCAAGGGCGCGGCGGTTCGTGAGCATGCTCACGGCGAGCGCCGGCTGAAGTATCCGATGAAACTGGTTGGCGGAGAGTGGACCCGCGTCAGCTGGGACGAGGCGATCAACGAGATCGGCGATCAGATGAACACGATCCGCGAAGAGTCGGGACCGGATTCGGTCTATTGGCTCGGATCGGCCAAGTTCTCGAACGAACAGGCCTACCTGTTCCGGAAGTTCGCGGCCTATTGGGGGACGAACAACGTCGACCACCAGGCACGGATCTGCCACTCGACGACCGTTGCCGGGGTGGCGAACACATGGGGCTACGGCGCCATGACCAACAGCTACAACGACATGCACAACAGTCGGGCGATCTTCATCATCGGCGGGAACCCCGCCGAAGCGCATCCGGTGTCTCTTCTGCACATCCTGCGCGCGAAAGAGCAGAACAACGCTCCACTGATCGTCCTCGACCCGCGCTTCACGCGCACCGCGGCGCACGCCGACGAGTATGTCCGGTTCCGTCCGGGCTCGGACGTGGCGCTCATCTGGGGCATTCTCTGGCACATTTTCCAGAATG
>CAZRNL010000168.1:0-6845 GCA_964601395.1 uncultured Silicimonas sp.
CGGCATCATCGAGAACATGTCCGCCTTCATCTGCGACGACTGCGGCAAGGTCCACCACCCTTTCGGGCACGGCGGCGCGAAAGCCGAAGCCGAGCGACTGGGCGTACCTTTCCTGGGCGAAGTGCCGCTGCACCTGGGCATCCGAATCGCGTCGGACGGCGGCGCGCCGATCGTCGCCGTCAAACCGGAAAGCCCCGAGGCCGAAGCCTTCTGGGCCATCGCCGACCGGCTGATCGAGACGGTGATCTCGGCATGATGTCTGCCGGGCGCTCCATCGAGTTTCCTCCGCTTCTGACCGGCATCGCCGTCGCAGGAGATCCCTTCGTCGCGGCGCGCCAGTCGGTGGAGACCGAGGTTGAGCCGGGCGCGATCTTCTACGGCGTTGATCCCGCAAGGATGCAGACCGCCATCGTGCTTGCGCCTGAGGAACCACTGGCAGAGGCCGTCCGGGTCACTTTCGCTATCGCCCTCGGCCTGAATGACGCCCTCGGGGCGCTGGCCCCGCCTGAAGTCGGCGTCCACCTCGTCTGGCCCGATCGGTTCAAGGTGAACGGTGCCCTTTGCGGCACGCTCACCGTGACCTCCAGCACGGCCGACCCCGAAGCCGAACCCGACTGGTTGATCGTCGGGCTGGACCTGCCCTTCGTCCGGGCGGAAGCAGGCGAACCCGGACACACACCCGACAGCACGTCGCTGTTCGACGAGGGATGCGGCGACATCGAACTGCCGGACCTGATCGAATCATACAGCCGCCACATGATGAATTGGCTGCACGTCTACCTGACCGACGGATTCGAGCCTGTGCACCGCGAATGGCTCTCGAAAGCCGACGGGCGCGGCGGGGTCGTCGCCTATCCCGAGGCCGGAACCTTTGTCGGACTGGACGAGAACGGCGGAATGATCCTGAAAACCGGCGATGCGACGCGCATCCTGCCTCTGACAAGATTGGTGACCGGCTGATGATGTTTGCTCGTGTGATCCGGCTTGACGAAAGCGACCTGAACGTCTTTGACGCGGCCGCCGAAGCCGGTGAATGGGCTATTCCCGGCACCTTCGCCTACTCCAACTGGACCGAGGCCGAACTGACCGGCAAGGCGCGCCAGGAATTCGCCCACGGCTGGCTTGGTCTCGACAGCTTCGGACGCGCCTCGGTCGTGGCCATAGCCCCCATCACCGACGCCGAGCGCGAATCGCTGACAGCGCGGCTGGCGCAGTATTTCGTTCATTCCTGGGGTGCCCCGAATATCGAAGCCGCTTATCCGGTCGCTGCCGAGGAAATCGCGCATATGAACCAGATGTGCACCGACCACCCCCAGAACACGCTGATGCTGATCGAACGTGAACTGACCGAGACCGGTGTCAAGGAACGCTTCCGCCTGATCCCGCCGCAGGGCGCTTCGCTGGAAGCGTTCGCCGTACATGGCAACTGACGCCTAGTGGCTGGGGCCGGCGACGAGGTTGAATGCGATAAGCAACAGAAAGACGGCCACTCCCGTGATCGCGGCGCGCTGAGTTTTCGTCCTTGCCTTGAAGTACGCCCATTCCTCAAGCGCGAGGATGACGACCACGATGATGATCGCTGGGACAAGCGTATTCGTCAGGTTCAACATCACGGCTCCTCGTGTTTGCCTATGAAAGTCTGCCCGCAAGTGCGGACCGCGTCACGACCAAAAAAAGGCCGGGCACAAGGCCCGGCCAGTCCAACAGGGAGGTACCATGCCATAACCCGGACATGGAAACGGGAACTGTATTTCCATTAACTCAACCCGGAGAAGAATAACATTGATCCGGATCAAGCCAAACCTGCGTCAAGCGACCAAACGATAGCCACCCGACTCCGTTACCAGTAAACGCGCATTTGAGGGGTCTGGCTCGATTTTTTGTCGCAGGCGATAAATATGTGTCTCGAGTGTGTGCGTTGTGACACCAGCGTTGTATCCCCAGACTTCGTGCAAGAGCACGTCGCGGGGCACCACGCCTTCGCTGGCGCGGTAGAGGAACTTCAGGATATTCGTCTCTTTCTCGGTCAGACGAATCTTCTTTTCATCCTCTGTTAACAACATCTTCTGGGCGGGCTGGAAGGTGTACGGCCCCAACTGGAAGACGGCGTCTTCCGACTGTTCGTGCTGGCGAAGTTGCGCCCGAATCCGAGCGAGAAGCACCGGAAACTTGAACGGCTTGGTGACGTAGTCATTTGCGCCCGCATCGAGTCCGAGAATGGTGTCGGAGTCCGAATCATGGCCCGTCAGCATCACAACAGGACATTTCACCCCGTGTTTGCGCAGCACGCGACACAGCTCGCGCCCGTCCGTATCGGGCAGACCTACGTCCAGGATAACCAGGTCATAAATGCCCTGCTTGACCTTCTCCATCGCTTCCGCCCCGTTGGCGGCCTCGAAGACATCGAAGTCCTCGGTCATGATCAACTGTTCGCCCAACGCCTCGCGCAGGTCGTCGTCGTCATCCACCAGCAGTATCTTCTTCAGGTTCTGAGCCATGATTTCCTCCGTAGCCCTGTTACGGATCAGATGCGCCTGTAGACCACTACCTGCAAGATTTGCTGCAAGTCTTCACGCGCTCGTGTCGCAAGTATGCGAAATGTTTCAATTTCCAACCAAAGCCGTCTACATGGTCAGGAAAAGATGACTTGAGGCGCCATGTCCCTGATCCCGACCCTTCCCGAGCGCATCGCGCGCGCGCGCACCGATATCCGGTTGGGGCTGCCGGTCGTACTGGACGACGGGGCCGACAGGGTGCTTGTCACTGCCGCCGAAAGTATCTCGCAGGGGCGTCTCGACGACCTTTCCTCGACCGGAAAAAGCGTTCTGGTCATTACCTCACGCCGCGCCGAAACCCTGCGCGCCCGCGCCTATGACGGTGATCTGGCGCGTATTGTCCTGCCCGATGACATTACTGCCGAATGGGTCCGCGCGACGGTCGACCCCAAGGACGACCTGTCGTCCCCGATGAAAGGCCCGTTCGAAACCTTGCGCGATGGGTCATCCGACCTTCACAGGCTTGCGATTGCGCTGGTCAAGTCCGCACATCTTCTGCCGGCAGCGCTGGTGACGGTTCCTTCTGGGAACCTTCCCGCCGACCTGACCCGCCTTCCGGCCCGGGATGCCGGCGCGATACTCAGCGCCCCGGCCGTTCACCGGCAGGTGGTGACAGGTCGTGTACCGTTCCAGGTCTCCGAGGCAGGGCGGGTACACGTCTTCCGGTCGGATGGCAGCGGCGACGAGCATGTTGTCTGCGAGATCGGCCGGCCACCGCGCGACCGGCCGGTTCTCGCCCGGCTGCATTCGGCCTGTTTCACCGGCGATGTCCTCGGCTCGCTGAAATGCGACTGCGGGGCTCAACTGCACGCGGCGCTGCGCCAAATGGGCGATGAAGGCGCGGGCGTATTGCTGTACCTCAACCAGGAAGGGCGCGGCATCGGGCTTGCCAACAAGATGCGCGCCTATGCCTTGCAGGATCAGGGATTCGACACCGTCGAGGCCAACCACAGGCTGGGGTTCGAGGATGACGAGCGCGATTTCCGGGTCGGAGCCGACCTTCTGAAACGGCTCGGATTCGGGGCCGTACGGCTGATGACGAACAACCCGGCAAAAGTCGAGATGATGAAGGCCCAGGGGCTGGACGTGACCGAACGCGTGCCGCTGAAGGTGGGACTGAACCCGCTGAACGAAAAGTATCTTGACGTCAAAGCCAAGAAATCAGGGCATATTCTTTGACTGTGTCTCCTGCCGCAATTGGCGATCTTCGAGCCTCGGACATGGTCCTGACACCAACCGGATTGCGCTTTTTGGGGCGGCACTTTCCCTGCACCATCGGCAGGGGCGGTGTCCGGACCGACAAGCGCGAAGGCGACGGTGCCACGCCTTCGGGCCTGCACCGGATCGTCGGCATGCTCTACCGGCCCGACCGTTTGCCGGCTCCGGCAGATTGGGCGGTTCCGATCCGCGCGGGTGATCTCTGGTGCGACGATCCGGGCCACGAAGACTACAACCTGATGGTCCGCGCCCCATTCGCCGCTTCGCATGAACGGCTGCGGCGTGCCGATCCGCTGTATGATCTGGTGATCCTGACCGACTGGAACTGGCCCTACGCCAAGCGTGGGCGCGGCTCGGCGATCTTCCTGCATCGCTGGCGTCGTCCCGGCGCCCCGACCGAAGGTTGCGTCGCCCTCAGACCGGATCACCTGAGATGGGTGGCGGCCCGCATCGGCTTCGGCACGCGCCTGGTGGTGCCGCCTCAGTCGTAAGTCCGCTCGCCGAAGATGGCCGAGCCGACGCGGATATGCGTCGCGCCCTGAGCGATGGCGTCTTCGAAGTCGCCGCTCATCCCCATCGATAGACCGGTCAGACCGTTGCGTGCCGCGATCCTGGCAAGCAGAGCGAAATGCAGGCTGGGGGCCTCGTCCACCGGCGGGATGCACATCAGGCCCTTCAGCGGCAGGTTCAGCGCCCGACACTCGGCGACCAGCGCGTCGGCCTCGTCGACGGATACGCCGGCCTTCTGGGTCTCGTCGCCGGTGTTCACCTGCACGAACAGGTCCGGGCAATGCCCCATCTCGTCGGCGATCCGGGCGATGCCCTGCGCCAACTTCGAGCGGTCGACCGTATGGATGGCGTCGAACAGCTCCATCGCGGCGCGGGTCTTGTTGCTTTGCAGGGGTCCGATCAGGTGCAACGTGACATCCGGGTATCTCTCGCGGAACCCCGGCCATTTGCCCTGGGCTTCCTGCACCCGGTTTTCGCCAAAGACCCGGTGTCCCGCATCCAGGACGGCCTCGACCCGCCCGAGTGGCTGAACCTTGCTGACGGCGATCAGGGTGATACCCGCAGGGTCGCGCCCATGACGGGCGGCTGCGGATTCGATACGGGTCCGAATGTCGGCGAGGCTCATGAAGCCCCTGCGATTCGACGGAAACGGAATATCATTGGCTGCCTCTCACGTCGCTTGAACGCTGATGCCAATACACGTTTTTTGGGCGGGTCGAAACCGGCAGGCAGAAAAGAAAAGAGCGGGCGCAGGGCCCGCTCTTTCCGTCAACCAATCCCGAAGGATTAGAAGGACATGTTCAGACCGAAGTCGAAGCCGTCCGTGTCGGCAGTGTCGTTCTGGACAAAGCCGCCCTTCAGAGACGCACCGCCACCGAGGTCGTAGGAAGCGCCGATGCCGTAGGCTTCGCTGCCACCCAGTTCTTCCTTGTCAGCGTAATAGACAGTGACAGTGGTCGCGCCGAAGACGTAATCGAGCGACACACCGAACTGGTCGCCGTCGATTGCACCGCTGGCGGAACCGAAGATCGCCTTGACGGTCGCATCACCGAAACCGGCGGAAACGCCAGCAATGATGTGATCGGTGTCAAGAACACCGCTGTCTTCGTAGCCGAGGCCGAAGGAGATATCGCCCATCGCGTAGGTCACGGCGACGCCGTAGGCCTGATCGCCGGCGTTTACCGGGTTGTCAGCCGAAACGTGCAGGCCGAGCGAACCGGTGGTGTAGTCGTAACGCATGGCCGAACGGTCGGCGTTCGACAGGTAGGTCATCTCGTTGAAGTCGCCGAGGCCGGTCAGACCAACGCCGGAGACGTCGCCGACTGCGGCTTCAGGAGCACCGGCAACGTCGCCCATGGAGATCTTGCCGAAAGCGCCTTCAGCGAAGACGGAGCCAGCGGTGCCGGCAGCGCCGCCAACCGCGTTGTCTGCACGGATCGAGCCGCCGAACGCCAGGCCGCCATCGGTCTCGCCCGAAGCTGCGAAGGTGATACGGATACGGCTGGTGAAGCCGATGTCACCGGTAAAGTTGTCGATGATACCCATGCGGCCGTTGCCGCCAACAGAAACCTCAGCGGCAGCAATGCCGGCCGAGAGGACCAGAGCGGTCGAAGCTAGAAGAACCTTTTTCATCGTTTTTCCCTCGTGTGTAAAAGGTGCGTCTCAATCCGGTCGCACCGAACTGATTGGCACCGTATTTCCCCCCAAGGCCGCCGGATTGCAAGCCAACCTCCCGAGGGCTGGGGAGACTCCATCATGGATGGTGCAGCTTTGCCACACTGAAATTCGCCCATGTCCCGATTCCAGCGGGGGAAAAACCTTGAGACACCCTGTTGCCTCGGTTAGTCATTCCGGAAAGATCGGGAAGGACAGGACCATGATGGCACTTTCAAGGAAAACAGCGGGACGTGCCCTTCTGTTGTTCGCCGTCGCGCTGACGCTGGCCTCCTGCGGGCGCATGAGCAACATGTTCCGAAGCGATGGAGCGAACGCCAAGGCGGCGGCGGACAGGGAAGTTCGCGAAAGCCTCCAGTCGGACACCTTGGGCGATAACAGGGAATCGACGATCTGGGATCTTTTCTCCAATGCGGACAATCCCAACACCACCCTCGAGGTGAACAAGTACCTCTGGAACGCCTCGCTGGACGTGCTGAACTTCCTTCCCATCCAGTCAGCGGATCCCTTCTCGGGCGTCATCGTGACGGGCTATGGCACGCCACCGGGCGGCGGTCAGTCCTACCGGGCGACCATACTGGTTCGCGATCCCGCGCTCGAGGCCCGCTCGCTCAACATCGCGCTTGCGACACGCAGCGGTCCCGTCCCGACCGAGACGGTGCGCGCCGTCGAGGATGCGATCCTGACCCGCGCACGTCAGCTTCGTATCGCGGACCTCGATCTCTAGACCTCGCCGCGCGACCGTTCTAAACCGACGCCGGGCACTCGCCCGGCGTTTTCCGTCTCGACAAGGACCCGTCACATGTCCCGCTACGATACCAAGACCATCGAACCCAAGTGGCAGGACGCCTGGGACAAGGCGCTGACCTTCCGGGCCGAGCGGGATGA
>CAZRNL010000169.1:0-4143 GCA_964601395.1 uncultured Silicimonas sp.
GGGACGGACACTTCGATGCCGCAGGGATGCCGGAGCGCGTTCACTTCCTGACCGATCCGGTCAGCCCGTGGAATCTGTTCGAGGGCGCGGTGGCAGTCTATACCCATTCCTCCACCCTGGGTTTCGAGGCAATTTTTGCGGGACTGAGACCGCGCGTCTTCGGCCAGCCTTTCTATGCGGGATGGGGCCTGACGCAGGACCAGAACGCGCCGCCACGACGCGAGCGTGTCTTGACGCGCGCGCAGCTCTTCGCCGCCGCGATGATTCTGTACCCGGTTTGGTACGACCCCGTACGCGACCGGATTTGCCAGATCGAGGACGTGATCGCATCGCTGGCCGCAGGCGCGCGCGCGTGGCGGGAAGACCGGCAGGGATACGTGGCCGTCGGGATGAAGCCATGGAAGTGGCCTCACCTTAAGCGCGCATTCGGACGGGAAGTGCCGTTACGCCTTGCGGGTCGGGCGCCGTCTGACGCAGCGGGCCGCAAGGTCGTGGTCTGGGGAATGGCGGACGCTCCCGATGGCACACTCCGGATGGAGGACGGGTTCCTGCGTTCGCGGGGACTCGGTGCTGCTCTGGTGCCGCCGCTTTCTCTCGTAATCGACCGCCCATCGCTGTACTACGACCCTTCGGTCGAGGGTATTCTGGATCATCTGATTGCCAAAACGGGCGAATTACCTCTTGGAGAAATCCGACGAGCAGAGCGGCTTCTGGAGCAAAGTCGGCTACTGAACTTGACCAAATACAATCTTTCCGCTCCTGCACCCGCCATTGACCCCGGACCGCACACGATCCTTGTCGCGGGACAGGTCGAGGACGATGCCTCGGTCCTGTTCGGCGCTTCGGAGGTGCGCACGAACCTTGATCTTCTGCGCAAGGTGCGGACCGAGAATTCCGACGCTCGTATTCTGTGGAAACCGCACCCCGACGTCGAGGCTGGCCTGCGAAAAGGGATGGTCCGGGAGACAGAGCTGGAGGGGCTGGCAGACGTGGCACTTCTGAACATCGGCGCGGGCGATGCGCTGACGCTGGCAGACGAGGTCTGGACGATCACATCGACTTTGGGCTTCGAGGCGCTGATCCGGGGCAAGAAAGTTACCTGCCTGGGGATGCCGTTCTATGCCGGACGCGGGCTCACCCGCGATCTGGCCGCCCGCCCGCCACACCGTCGCGGTCATGATCTCAGTCTCGCTCAGCTTGTTCACGCCTGTCTCATCGGGTATCCGCGCTACTTCGACCCGAGAACCGGCACACCGCTGTCAGCCGAAGCAGCCGTGGCGCTTTTGACCAGCGGGATCGAACTGCCGCCTGTCAACAGGATGCTTGCCGCTCTGCAAGCGCTCTGGCCGTTCAGGTGACGCTCACATTCGGTGGCGAAGCCATCCGCGGGGATCTCAGTCCGGCGAAGAGGCCGCGCGCCACACCGTCATCACGTCGGGACCGACATTGCGGGTTTCTGCCCGCGTGAACCGATTGGCGTCAGACAGGGCGGAAAGCCCAAGTGTGCCGATACCGGGTCGCCCCTCGGCACCGATAACGAGGCCTGCGGAGAAAACCACAAGCTCGTCTACAAGATCTGCCGAAAGAAGCGAAGCCGCGAAGGTGCCGCCGCCCTCGCAGAAGACGCGGGTGAGCCCCCGGTCGCCCAGCGCGACAAGCAAGGCCGAGGGGTCGATCTGCCCCCCCACGACCGGAACGGACAAGAGCGAAGCACCCGATTGCTTCCAGCGCAGTGCTTCGGGGCTTTCGCCCTGCCCCTCGCCATGTGCGATCCAGACCGGAGCTTCGGTTATGGTCGACACAAGCCGGTTCGGCCAAGGCAGTCTGAGGGTGCGTGAGGCAATCACGCGGACCGGCTGGTGGTCGATACCCAAGTCCCGAACGCTGAGCGTCGGATCGTCGGACCGCGCGGTGCCTCCGCCCACAAGGACGGCATCGTTGCTGGCGCGCATCGCGTGAACCAAGCGCCGCGCGTCCGCCCCCGTGATCCAACGGCTTTCGCCCGATGCCGTGGCAATTCGCCCGTCGAGGCTGAGCGCGAGCTTGAGCGTCAGATAGGGGCGTCCTCTGGTGACACGGGAAAGAAATCCGCAGTTTACCAGACGCGCTTCGGCTTCCATGACACCCCTGCTGACCTCGACGCCCGCTGCGCGGAGGCGCGCGATACCTTGCCCGTTCACTTTCGGATCTGGATCGTCAGCAGCGATGACCACGCGGGCGATGCCGGCGGCAATCAACGCGTCGGCGCAGGGCGGTGTCTGACCGTGATGCGAACAAGGTTCGAGCGAGACATAGGCCGTGGCACCGCGCGCCTCGTCCCCAGCCATTGCCAGCGCCTGAGTTTCGGCATGGGGCCGACCCCTGTCTGCGGTGCGGGCACGTCCGACAATCCGGCCGCCCTTGACGATAACGCAGCCTACCGTCGGGTTGGGCCAGACCTGACCAAGACCGCGCCGACCCAGGGCCAGCGCGTGCGCCATGTGGCGCCGATCATCTGCCGTCACTCGTCCTTCTGCGGTGGGCGCAGCTCGCTCACGAACTTGTCGAAATCGTCGGCCGCCTGGAAGTTCTTGTAAACGCTTGCAAACCGGACATAGGCAACGGTGTCGATCCGGGCCAGGGTCTCCATCACGATTTCGCCTATCGTATGGCTCGGGATGTCGGTGTCACCCAACGACTCAAGCCGTCGCACGATGCCCGAAATCATCTGATCCATGCGCTCGGGCTCGACCGGACGCTTCTGAAGCGCGATTCGGATCGAACGTTCAAGCTTGGACCGATCAAAGTCTTCGCGCCGACCATTGGTCTTGATTACGACAAGGTCGCGCAACTGGACACGCTCATATGTGGTGAAGCGGCCCCCGCAGGCCGGACAGAACCGGCGACGCCGGATCGCCACATGGTCTTCGGCCGGACGCGAGTCCTTCACTTGAGTATCGATATTTCCGCAAAACGGGCAGCGCATCCGCCTCTTCTCCCTGCCTTCTTGGGTCGTCAACGACCCGCACCACAGGTTTTATAGGGGAGTGCCCGGATTTTGGGTAGGGCCGAAATGTCGACACCAGATAGGCTGGTATCCGGCGTTGCGCCAATGCACAGGCAAGGGTCCCGGCCTAGCCGATGAGGCTGACAGCGATCTGTCGGCGATGTGGACGGGTACGATGTTCGAAAAGGTAAACTCCCTGCCACGTTCCCAAGGCAAGGCGTCCTGAAATGACGGGAATGGTCAAGCTGACGGGCAGCATGGCGGCCTTGATGTGGGCCGGCATGTCGTCCGGACCCTCTGATGTATGGGTCAGATAGGACATCGACGGGTCGTCGGATTGCGGCACCAGACGGCGGAAAAAGGCGACGAGATCGCGCTGAACATCCGGATCCGCGTTCTCCTGGATGACAAGCGAGCATGATGTGTGCCTGACGAAGATTGTCATCACACCGTCTCCAGACGCCAACGTGTGGAGGCGGTCGGTGAACTCGTAGAGGCCAGGGCCGGACGTGGCGAGCTCGATGAGCGTGCTCACCCGATCAATCCAGAACGACCTTCGGGTCCCAGCAAAGTTGACGTGCGAAAGAGGCCGAAAGGCTGTTCTCGCCACTCAGCAACTGGAGGCCGGTTGTCTTCGCTTCTTCCGGCGACAGGCTGAAGGTGATCCCCTGGCCTCCGCGGCGCGGCGGGCTGGAAACCCGGAAAATTCGCGTATCAGCCGGAAGGCCCAGCCCCCGCAAAACGTAGTCGCCCGCCGCACACCAGAAGTCGGCGACCCCCGAAAGACCCCTGTAGGGCACCTCGAACTGGCCGCCGGGGGCGCTTTCGACCACAAGCCGGTTCTGGGCCATAAACGCGTCGGCCGGAAGGGCAAGCGAACTGAGCAGGAATACTGTGGCAGCGGTACGAAACATGAGCTGTCTCCTTTGGTCCATTATCTGCCACCTTGCGGACCACGATCAAGAGGCATCGGGCGCGAGTTCAACGTAACGTGTTCCAATCCCGTTGAGCGTTTCCTCGGACCTGATGGTGAAACCTCGTCGGGTGAATGCCGTTACAGGATTGCGGTCCGTCTGGCCGGTGAAGATCGGCAAGCCGCTTCCGAAAGCGACCGGCTCGATTGTCAGATGAACCTTGTGGATCGCGCCGTGACCCAG
>CAZRNL010000169.1:4153-6845 GCA_964601395.1 uncultured Silicimonas sp.
ATGGACGCGGGTTCCGCCGAGGATCAGGCCATTCTCCAGCGGGTGAACACGTGCGACGAGACCCGGAAAGTCTGCGGGAGATGTCTTGCCGGGGTCGATCCACAATTGAGTAGGCCTCTGCCAACCCTCTGTTCTCGTGGAAAAAACTATTCTCCTTCTCTCAGGCCGATCCGCCGCCAGATGGGTGTTTCGGCCCATGACGGCCCAGTCCGCCGCGGTCACGTCGCGGAAGAACAGCGCCTGCTCTTCGGCGGACGCCCATGCCTGCGGCGGCTCATCGGTTGCGCGCGAGATGAAGCCGTCGGCGGAGGTGGCGACGGTGAGAGTGAAGCGGGTCATCGGGCTGAATATCGCCTGTCGGTATCGCGTCGGTATTACATCGGTATTACGTCGGTATTTTTTTCGGTATTTCGTCGGTCTGTCCAAACCACGAGATCACTCCCCGCGGAGGAAATCCGCGAAGGCATCGCCCCAGTCAGGATGCCAGCGCGACAAGGGCGGGCGGTTTTCGATGATATCGCCGATTGCCCACGCCATGCGTTTCTCGTCTGTGGCGCGATCCACGTCGTTGTCAGGACAAAGGATATAGAAATCACCGTTGTTCAGTCTGTCGATCAGGAAGTCGGCGGTCTGCTCCGGTGTCCAGGCTCCGGCAGGTTTCTCGGTCCGATCATGGCGGGTCAGATCAGTGAAAACGAAGCCGGGGATCAGAAGATGGGCCGAGACTTTCGCACCGTCAGTATTGCGCAACTCGTGCTCCAGCGCCTCGGTGAACGCCTTCACCCCGGCTTTCGAGACGTTGTAGGCCGGATCGCCCGGCGGCGTGGTGATGCCCTGTTTCGAGCCCGTGTTGACGATCATGCCGGGGCGGCCGCGTTCCATCATTCGGGGCCCGAAAACGCGGCTGCCGTTGATGATGCCCCAGAGGTTTACATCGAGGATGCGGTGCCAGGTGGCGTCATCACCGAAGATCGCGGAGCCTGGCTGGATTCCCGCATTGTTCATCAAGATGTCGGTGCCGCCCCAGCGTTCGGCGACCTCTGCTTCGAGTTCCTCGAGCGCGGCGCGGTCCGAGACATCGGAGGAGGCGGTCATCACGTCCGCGGCCCCAGCCTCGCGCAACCGCGCGGCGGCATGAGCAAGAAGCGTGGAGCGGTTGTCGACCAGCGCAACGCGCATCCCCATCGCGGCGAAACGCATGGCGGCCGCAAAACCGATGCCGGCACCGCCGCCGGTGACGACGGCGGCGGAGTCGGATGTGAGGGCGGGATGGGTCATGGCGGATCCTCCTGTCTGGCGCTTGAGGCGGAGGTTAGCCGCTGTAGCCGGCGAGTTGAAGGGCGGCTCAGCCGAAGAGGCGCTCGCCCTGTTCGTCGATCATCTGCCGGGCCTTCCGCACCGACGCCTCATTGGCGGCAGTGATGTCTTCGAGAACATCGGCGCGGATCAGGTTATGGGACTTCAACTCGCCGCCGATTTCCTTTTCGATCCGCGCGGAGACCCGAAAACGGGACCCGTCGGGGATCGGCGTGGGGGTGATGCTGAAACCCTCGTAGGTCTCGGACTGAACCTTGCGCGCGGAAGCGCCACCGCCTCCGAAAAGCCTGGAGAGAAGGGACATGGGGTGTCTCCCGGTTGGTGGGTTTCCGGGAAGGGTAGCGTGTTGTGGATAGTGTGACCAGAGCGGGGGTGCGTTCGAAGAGCTTGGGAGGGGTGGAGATGCGGTTCGCCCTAAGGCCGATGAAAGGTCCAGTGGACCTTTCAAGCATCGCACGCGCGAAGCGAAGGACGGTCGCTCCCCAGGCTGGTAGCCCCGGCCAACTAAGAGCCAGTCCGACTATAAATTTAGAGACGGTTTTGAGAACCAATCAAAATTTCGGACTTTTTCTTGCGCGTCACGAATGCCGGCTCGGTCAAGATTGGAGGGACCCCATTTTCCATCAGGATGGAAAGACTCCTCCGAAGGCATCGGGTCTCCCCTACTTAGACTTTCTTTCGTAACAACGAAGACTGAAACATCTGGACAACCATTTAGCATGCATCGTTGGCGCGCCTCATCAAGAACTCCGCCTAAACCTTGACCTGTCGGGTTTGGCAACCCAAGGCGTCCAGCCAACTCAGAATATGTGATTGCCGTCTCGCCAGCCATTACAGCTCGGGCCACAATTTTTATGGTTTCATATGACAGAGAAGCGGTCCGTGGCGTAACCATCCTACTGATCCAGGAAACTCCGCAACTTCCTGCTCCTCGATGGATGCTTCAGCTTCCGGAGCGCCTTCGCCTCGATCTGCCGGATGCGTTCGCGGGTGACGCTGAACTGCTGGCCCACTTCTTCCAAGGTATGGTCGGTGTTCATCCCGATACCGAAACGCATCCTTAGCACGCGTTCTTCACGGGGCGTAAGCGACGCCAGAACCCGGGTGGTCGTCTCTTTCAGGTTCTCCTGAATGGCCGAATCGAGCGGCAGGACAGCGTTCTTGTCCTCGATGAAATCGCCAAGCTGCGAATCCTCCTCGTCGCCGATGGGCGTCTCGAGCGAAATCGGTTCCTTGGCGATCTTCATCACCTTGCGGACCTTCTCGAGCGGCATCTGCAGCTTCTCGGCCAGCTCCTCGGGCGTCGGTTCGCGGCCGATCTCGTGCAGCATCTGGCGGCCGGTGCGGACGAGCTTGTTGATCGTCTCGATCATGT
>CAZRNL010000170.1:0-6840 GCA_964601395.1 uncultured Silicimonas sp.
GTCGGCTTGGTAGGCCATTACCCCACCAACTACCTAATCCAACGCGGGCCGATCCTTCTCCGATAAATCTTTCCCCCAAAGGGCGTATCCGGCATTAATCTCAGTTTCCCGAGGCTATTCCGGAGAAAAGGGCACGTTCCCACGCGTTACTCACCCGTCCGCCGCTCCCCCCGAAAGGGGCGCTCGACTTGCATGTGTTAAGCCTGCCGCCAGCGTTCGTTCTGAGCCAGGATCAAACTCTCATGTTGAAAGGCCGTTTCCAGCCTATCCTTGACGTCTGAACCCAAGCACATCGTCACCCGGTTGCCCGGGTGTCTTCTGTTTCATGTGCTCCGATCTCCGAGGAAACCGGACCAACATCAAACAGTGAAGCTGACACTCGCGTCATCGCCCCGAAGGGCTGGCGAGCCGATATGCAAGGGTCGTCGGTCGCATGGACCAAACCGCCCGCATATCTCTTCAGTAACCAGCAATGTCAAAGAGCCGGAGACCAAAACCGACCGGGGCGCCATTTCCTTGGCGCGTCCCGCCCGACCTCGTCTCGTTTGTTTTCCCGTCTGGAGCGTCGCCGCCCCGTTCGGTGAGGGGTATTTACGGTTCGGCCCGTGGGTCCGCAAGGGCTTTTTTTCGGAATGATGACATTTTTTGCCGAGACCCTGTTTTCGCCCGAAATCTGGGGGCTTGCAGACCGGAAACTACAATGGCGCATCGCCGGGAGACATTTCCAATCGCCTGTCTGCCACGTGGGCCCCGGGGTGGCAGACTCACGCGCTGCGCAGCGCACGAATCCGGCCGCGCCGGATCACCCAGCCCACCCGCAAGGCCAGCAACATCAGAATCACCCCGGCATGGAGCATCGCAGACGGCGTCAGCGTCTTGACCAGAAGCAGAAAATGGAGCGCCCCGGCCAGCGCGGCAAGATAGGCCAACCGGTGCAGCCGCTGCCAGGCCGCCGCGCCCATTCGGCGGATGGCCGCATCGCTTGCGGTCACTGCCAGCGGCAGCATCGCCACGAATCCCACCATCCCCACGGTGATGTATGGCCGCTTGAGTATGTCGCGCAGCATTTCGCCCCAGAGCAGGTTGAAATCGAGCACCGCCCAGGCCGCCAGATGAAGTACGATGTAGAAGAAGGCCAGAAGCCCCAACGCCCGCCGGTGCCGGATGAGGTTGATCCCGGCAATCCGCCGGAGCGGCGTTACCGCCAGCGCCGCCATCAGGAACTGAAGCCCGGTCAGGCCCAGCTCGCGCTCCACCACCTTTGCCGGGTCGGGGCCCAGGGTCCCGGCAAGCAGCCCGTGGAACAGGAACACGGCCGGCAGCGCCCCCAGCACATAGACCGCCCCTCGCGGCACCCTGCGCGCGGCGGCATTGAGTGCCTCCGCCCCCGGCATCAGAACTGCTTCTTGAGGTCCATGCCCGCGTAAAGCCCGGCGACCTCCTCGGCATAGCCGTTGAACATCAGCGTCGGCTGACGCGCCGAGAACAGGCTCGCCCCGATGCGTCGTTCCGTCGCCTGACTCCAGCGTGGGTGATCCACCTGCGGATTGACGTTTGAATAGAAGCCATACTCGCGCGGGTTCTCCATCGCCCAGGTGATCGGCGGCTGTTCGGCAACGAGCGAGATGCGCACGATCGACTTGATCGACTTGTAGCCGTACTTCCACGGCACCACGAGACGCAGCGGCGCGCCGTTCTGCTTGGGCATCGGTTCGTCATAAAGTCCGGTCGCGAGGATTGTCAGCGGGTGCATCGCTTCGTCCAGCCGCAAGCCCTCCTTGTACGGCCAATCGATTACCGGATAACGCGTGCCGGGCATCTCGTCCGCACGAAGCGCGGTTTCAAAGGCGACGTACTTCGCCGAGGCCTGCACACCCACTCGGTTCAGCAGGTCGGCCAACTCGAACCCGACCCAGGGCACGACCATCGACCAGCCCTCGACGCATCGCAGACGATAGATGCGTTCCTCCAGAGTGACGTTGGCCAGGATGTCGTCGAAGGAGTATTCACCGGGCTTGTCGACGAGTCCGTCGATCTGGACCGACCAGGGATCGGTTGTGAGAGCCCCGGCGTAGCGTGCCGGATCGTCCTTGCCTGTCCCGAATTCGTAGAAGTTGTTGTAGCTCGTGATGTCCTCGATCGGGTTCGGATCAAGTCCTTCCCCATAAGATGTCTTCTTTGCTCCGAGACTGGCCATCGCCGGGCCCGCGATCGAACCGAGCGCCAGCGCACCTGCGCCTGCCATCAGCTGTCGGCGATCAAGCCAACTTTGTTTGGGGGTCACGTCCGACCACTTCAGGTCATTCTTGTATCGTCCGGCCATCGGTTACCTCCACGCTTCAAATGACTTCATGATGATGCATTGGCGGCCCTCCGGCAATCGACCTCACGCGACTGTGCAATCCTGAGGCGCTTGAATTCGATCACGGAATCTGTCTCCGTAATAACATATCCGTGACTTGAAACAGTCGAACAGCGCGGCTTAGGGCGCAGCGCATTTTCGTCAAACCGTCTCGGCGAGAATCCCCGCAGATCCGGAGCGTCCCGGCCACCGTAATTGGCTCAGATGTCACCGAGACATCGGGACAACCTTTCACTCAAGGAGACTACAATGCTTCGTAATGCACTCTTCGCTTCCGCCACCGGCGCGCTTCTGGCTACCGCCGCTTACGCCGCCGGTCACTCGAAGGACATCGTCGACCCCGCCGTCGAGGCCGGGTCGTTCACGACACTCGTCGCCGCCGTCGAGGCCGCTGGTCTTGTCGAAACGCTGAAGAGCGAGGGACCGTTCACTGTCTTCGCTCCGACCGACGAAGCCTTTGCCGCCCTGCCCGCCGGCACCGTCGAAGACCTTCTGAAGCCCGAAAACAAGGATCAGCTGGTTGCGATCCTCACCTATCACGTCGTTCCGGGCAAAGTGATGTCGGGCGACCTGTCCGACGGCATGATGGCCGCAACCGTGCAGGGTGGTGAGATCACCGTCGACCTCGACAGTGGTGTGATGGTGAACGATGCCACCGTGACGACGGCCGACATCGAGACGTCCAACGGCGTCATCCACGTGATCGACAAGGTGATCATGCCCGCGATGTAAGTCTTCGCTGACCTTTCCAGCGACACGTCCGGGGGAGCAGCTGCTCCCCCGGATTTGTTCAGGTACCGCGCTGCAGTCCTGCTTCGTGGATCAGCAGAAACTTCCCTGACAGAACCAGCCCGGCGACATACCTGCGCCGTGGGCATAGTAAAGCCAGAGCCGCTCGCCCGTGCGCGTGGTGACACGCCAGTAATCGCGCACGCCGGTGCGCCAGGCCGGATCGTCCAGCCACCACTCGGGCGCGATCCGTTCGGGCCCACTGGCCGCGCGCGTCTCATACGTGCGGCCGCGCCATCGGAAGGTGACCGGCAAGACCGGATCCTCCGCCGCGCTCACGATCTCGGACGGCCAGATCTCCATAGGCCGGGGCCGGGACCGCTCGGGCCAGACCCCGGCAGGCCCTGACCAGACCGCGGCGACAGCCATCGCCGTCTTCTCGGGGATGTGGCTTTCGGCCGGATGAAGCCGCGTGATCGCCTCAAGCCCGACCCGCGCACCGATCCGGCCCAGAAGATCATCCATCTCGACACCCGCCCCAAGCCGCTCGGCCCCCTTCGCCGACGCCTCCGCGTGGCCCTGGTGCTGACGGGCGTAGACCGGTTCGGTCACCACCGCCGCCAGCCGGATCACGTCGATCCCGAAGCCCGCGTCAATCTCGCCCGTCTTCATCGCCAGAAGGGGGCGGATGCGGTCGGGGTCCGCCGAAGGTCGCGCCAGCCCGAAATCGGCCCAACCCATCGTGTGATCGCTGCGGTGCCATTCCATCCGAATCCGGCGGGCGCCGCGTCCCGCGGTGCGAAGCCGTTCGGCAAGGGCGGGCAGAAGCCGGTCGATCGCCGCGGCGATGTCGCCTTCCAGCCCGATCGGCTCGGGCAGCGTCAGGCGCACCGCAAAACGGTCCCGCGGGCGTGCGGGGTTTACCGGCTCGGGCTCAATCCCCAGCGCCTGGTCCAGCCGCTGGACAAGGTGCCGTCCGAACCGCCGGGCCAGCGCCGCGCGCGGCTGGCCCGCCAGATCGCCGATCTGCCGGAGCCCCAGCCGGGCAAGCGTGCCGACGGTCTCATCATCCAGCCGGAGCGCCGCCACCGGCAGTCCGGCCAGCGCCGTCCGCATCTGCCCCGGCGATGCGATCCGGCCAGCACGGGTTACCGGCGGCACACCCGAGGGGGCCGGGCCACCCCGCTCCCAGTGCCGCCGCTTCGCCGCCCGCGACCGGGTGGCGCGGGCCTCCTGCGCGATGTCGTCTCCAGACCGCGCAGTTCCCGCCACACCGCCCGTGAAACGCGCCAGCGCCCAGGCCGCGCCCACCGTATCGGCGACGCCCGCCCGCACCGTCAGGCCCAGATCGGCGCAATCGGTCTCGATCGCCGCCATCAGCCCCTCTTCGCCCCCGAAAAGATGGGCGCACCCCGTCAGGTCTACGACCAGCGCATCGGGCGCTTCCTCGGACACCCAGGGGCTGAACTTTCCCGCCCAGCGCGCCAGCACCGTCAGAAAGCCCGCATCCGATTGGCGGTTCTGCAACCGCGTCTGAAGGGCCGGACACATGGCGCGCGCATCCCGGAGCGGCTGGCCCCGTCTCAGCCCCGCCGCCTCGGCCTCTGCCGAGAGCGCGCCAAGCACCTGCGCCTGCCCCTCATCGGCGACGACGGCAAAGGGTTGGCCGGGCACACCGAAGCCCTGCCGAAGACAGCGCTCGGCCGAGAGACGGGGAAACCAGAGCGAAAGGATACGTCGCTGAGGCATGGGACAGGCAGCACCAATGTTCTACTTTTGTTCCATACTAGACCATCCCCTCCGGGAGTCGAGGCCTTCCCTCCCGTCTTCCCTCCCGTCTTCCCTCCCGTCTTCCCTCCCGTCTTCCCTCCTGCCTTCCCTCCCCGTGCGTGTATGCGCAATCCGGTCTTCAGCGGCCGAGGGCCACGCATTCACGCAGACCGGATTGGCGCATCCCCGCCACAACACGAGAAAACCTGAAAAAGCATGAAACCTGAATTCGTCCAGTCGGTTGGACCTCAGAGACGGCCGGCAGAAGAACTTCGGCCATCGCAGCAGAAAAGGACTTGAAATGATACGCACGATGACAATTACCGGACTTCTCTTCACCAGCACCGCCGCATTTGCAGCCGGACCGGCGCCCGCGCCACAGGAAACGATGATCCTGTCGCCCGGACCCGCCCCGGTCTCAAGCGACTGGCAGGGTGGCTATGCCGGTGTGCAACTGGGCTACGGCTTCGGAGAATTCAGCCTCGACACCGACGACTTCGATACTGACGGGGTGATCGGCGGCTTCCATGCCGGCTATCTCTGGGACAACGGCGCCTGGGTCTTCGGACCGGAGCTGCAATACGACTTCTCGGACCTGTCGATCGACTCGGGCACCGGAAGCGGTACCTTCGACGAGATCGCACGACTCAAGTTCCGCGTCGGACGCGACATGGGCCAGGGCCTGCTCTACGGTTCGGCCGGCGTCGCCTACGCGAACTTCGACGGAATCGACGGGGTCACCAGTATCGACTTCGACGACCCCGGCTACGTGATCGGCCTTGGCTATGACTACCGCATGACCGAAGCCTGGACAGTCGGTGGCGAGTACCAGTGGCACAAGTTCGACGACTTCGGTACTGCAGGAAACGATGTGGACTTCAGCACGCTCCACCTGCGCGCATCCTACAACTTCTGACCGGACGCTGGTCGGAGACAACTGGACCGGCGAAGCCTTTCGCCGGTCCTTTGCGGACCAGAGGGCAAGACTATCCGCAATAGACCCGGACTATCGTGCCGCCCTTGTCGAAAACGACGTTCGTCCGCTGAGGAATGTATTCCTGCGTGACGATGTCGTCCTCACCGAAGACACGCAACCTCGGCCCTGCCGGAAATGTCGTTGCCGCAATATTCGACCCGACCATCGGGCGATAATCGGAAGCATCGCATAGCTCGATATCAGCAAGGCCCGGTTCTTTCGTCTCCCCGTTCACGATCGTTACCGGTTCCGATCGCCGCGCGTCCGGTACCGTCGCGCCTCCGCCACATCCGGCAAGAAGGACCGCAAGAACTGAAGCAAGCATTAAAGAACGGGTCATGTGACCTCCTTGGATTTCGCGTTGATTTCGCCCGGTCTCTCGCGCAGGGTCAAGCCGAACGAAAGAAGGGGAGAAACCGATGCGCACACGTGCCGCCGTCGCAACAGCAGCCGGAAAGCCGCTGGAGATAATGGACGTGAACCTCGACGGCCCGAGGGCTGGCGAAGTCCTGGTGGAAATCAAGGCCACCGGTATCTGCCACACGGACGAGTTCACCCTCTCGGGGGCCGACCCCGAAGGCCTGTTTCCGGCGATCCTCGGCCACGAAGGCGCGGGCGTCGTGCTTGAGGTCGGCGAGGGCGTGACCAGCCTGAAGCCCGGCGATCACGTGATCCCGCTCTATACGCCCGAATGCCGCGAGTGCGAATACTGCCTTCATCCGAAGACAAACCTCTGCCAGGCAATTCGTTCCACCCAAGGGCAAGGATTGATGCCGGACGGCACCTCGCGCTTCTCGATGCTCGATGGCACGCCGATCCTGCATTACATGGGCTGTTCGACCTTTTCGAACCATACCGTCCTGCCCGAGATCGCGCTGGCGAAAGTGCGCGTGGACGCGCCGTTCGACAAGATCTGCTACATCGGCTGCGGCGTGACGACGGGCATCGGAGCCGTGATCAACACCGCCAAGGTCGAGATCGGTTCGCGCGCCATCGTGTTTGG
>CAZRNL010000171.1:0-6838 GCA_964601395.1 uncultured Silicimonas sp.
TGCCGCGGTCTATGCCGAGGTGTCTGACCTAGCCCTTCACTTCCGAATTTGGCACGTAACGGACTCTCCGGTTCGTTACCGACAGAGTCCGCTTTCGGGGTCGGAGCGGACATTCTCTTGAGCCAAGCCGAAGGACAGCATTGGGCCGATTGTGTTCTCTAATAAATCAAGGGTGGCAGCTCGTTTGTGAGCGTGATCGACGAGGCGCTGCACCCGTTCATATGCGTTGTTCACTTTAGCCCGGACAAGCTACTTTCGGGGAAAATGCCTTTCCCGCGGCAACACCTTTTCCCCGAAGAACGAGGCAATCTCCGTGCGCCTGCTCTCAAAATGCTCCGCTGCCCGGTCCGGCAGGCGTGCAAACGCTTCGTCATAGTCGTCCATCTCGATCGCCGAATCGGCTTCGTCGGGCTCGATACGCAGGCAACGGTCAGGTCCGAGCAACAATTTCGCCTGGGCGGTCGCGTTGTCGGTGGTCAGGAACATCGCCGCCTTGATCGCTTCCCGCCAAGCGATCAGCCCCCGGAACACGTCGGGTTTGCGCAGGGCGAAGGGCGCATTGCCTGTGCCGATACTGACAATCTCCACCTGGTCAAAACCGATATCGTAGGCGGTGACGGCATCCACGAGTCCGACCATGACCGGATTGTTAGCCCATACGCCGCCGTCGATGAAAATCCGGCCGCTTTCTTCGTGCTCAAGCCCCTTGAGATAAGTCGGCGCTGCCGAGGTCGCCCGCCCCACCTTCCACATATGGGTCGCGTGGTCGTTCCTGAAGTCCTTGTGATGGTCGGTCTTGAAAACGGCGATTTCCGTCTTCGGCATCATGAAGGCCGGAATGACCAGCCGGGTCATTGAGTCGCCGAGAAGATGATCGGTGAATCGGCGCTTCAGGGCCTCTTCGAGCTCTTCGTGAACCAGCTTCGGCCCGTTGAGGGATCGCAGGAACCGGCGGACCCGGCCGATCCATCCATCCGGCAGCGGCGGAAATATCTTCCGGCCATCCTCGCGATAGAAGCCGGTGATCTCGGGGGTCGGAATGCCCAGCCCGAGGCCAAGGGCGATGATGCCGCCGGTCGATGTGCCAACGATCATGTCGAAATACTGCGCCAGCGGCGCGCCGCCACAGAAATTCTTTTCGCAATGCCGCAGGATTTCGGCTGTGTAGATGCCCCTGATCCCGCCGCCGTCGAGCGAGAGGATTTTGAACGGCCTGTCCGACGGCCAGGGCTGGCGCGACCGGCGGGTCGGTAGGCTGTTGGCGCGGCGGTCAGCGAACATCGGCCTTCACCTCCCGGATGATCTGCGCATCCGCCGCGTGCATGCGCGCCACACTTTCGTAGCCGACGCCGGGCGCGAGCCATTTGCCCGTCAGGTGCCACAGCTCGTAGTAGGCGAGCCATTCGGCTGTCCAGTGGATCGTGGTTTCCGCGATCAGGCGCGCGGCGGACCACTCGCCGCCCACGGGATCGAACAGGCACAGGCCGGAACTGGGGGGATCGTTCGCGTCGTAGATCAGGTGCGGGATTTCGGCGAAAGTGCCGCCCGGCCGCGGCTCCAGCGGCGGATCGATGACCATGACATAGGGCAGCGTCATCGCACCCGGCTTCCAGAAGAGGAATACTTCATACAGTCGGGCTTTGGGCCGCAGCGGCCCCCGCCATGCCAATGTGCCGTCCGCCAGTCTCCTCCCTTGGAAGTCCGGCCACTGGGCGGCCATCGCCTTGAGCTGGGCGTCGGGCGAGCGCGCGCCGTCAGTCTTCATCCGGATCGTCCGTCGGCGCGCCGAGAATGAACGGATGGAAATTGTGGCGAGGCACCTCACGCAAACGCTCCGGCGTGGCAACGACGGCCGGGGCATATATCCCGCCGGTGCGCGGCGCGGAAAGCACCGGCGCCGGCCGGTCCCGCCGGTCGTAGCGCTCCATCAGGATGGCGCGCTGTTCCCGGCCGATCCGCTCGCCGAACAACTCATTTATCGTGTTGGCGATATCGGTCAGCGACGCCGTCGCCATGAATTCCAGCCGTGCCGCAAGGTGCTCCAGCGCTTCGGCCAGCGCCTTCATGTCGGCAAGGCCGGCGGCATCGGGCCGCGGCCAGCGGTCATTGATGCGGTCCGGAGGATAGGAGGGGTTTTCTTCGCGCGGGCGGGTATCGTCCGCAAGATGTTGGCGCATGATCTTCGTCGTGCTGTCGGCCAGGGCATAGAGCTGCGCGGTGAGGCCGAGCGGGATGTAGCCCACGCAGCCAGCGCGCTTGGTAAGGTAGATGGAAGGCGGCCGCGACAGGGGCAAATCATCGTAATGCAGGTTGAGGTACCGCTTCAGCAGCTTGAGCGCAACGGCCTCCTGCGCGTCGATTGCACTGGGGATGACGGGCGGCAACTCGTGCTGCTCGGCCTTGGCGACGACCAGCCGCTCCTGCTCGTCGAGATAGTGCAGGCGATTTTTGGAAACCGCGCCGCGGTGGCGCCGCAGGGCTTCCGCGAAGAGTTTCTGACCGACGCCGACCTGACCCCGGAACCAGCTGGTGAATCCCCACGGATTGGACGGCACCCGCAACGCCGGACCGGTGTCGGGCGCATGGAAGATTTCGCCGGCTCTCTCGACGGAGAGGCGCTGTCGCCGGTCGAGGATCGTGACGTCCATGTGCATGAACGGAAACTGGAGCTGCACGCAGCGGGTGCAGCGAACGATCTTGGTGACGCCCGGAAGTCCCTGCAACGACTCTTCCAGAATGTCGAGCGCCCGGCTGTTGTCCCAGTCGGCGGGCACGTAGATCTCGACGATGGCGTCAACGTCGAAGCGGTCGTCATCCGTCCCGCTGAGGATGGTCGTACTCGTGGCGATCGAGCCCTGCGCGTAGATCAAGCTCACGCTGTCGATCAGGTACGGCGCAAGGGGGCTGCCGCGGCGCTCAAGATGGGTCTTGAGGCGACGGTAGCGGTTTTCAGCGACCTTGCGGTCGTGCGGGCTGAGTTCGATCAGCGCCGCCACATCGAGAAGCACTTCATCAAGGGCGTCAGTCTTATGAAAAGGGTCCGGTTCGGACATGTCTTTAAGTTCCTTCTGGAGTGGCGGGGCCGCCGGGATTCAACTTGCCTATGTCGGGGAAGACATGAGATACATGTCTATAAAAATAGAATGCCAATCAACAGGCGTCAAGTTTATCATGACGGAGAAGACATGACCGATAGTGAAAACCCCAGCGATATTTTCCGCGAAAGGCTGAAAAGTGCCCGTGAATTACGGGGTTACAGCCAAGAGCAGCTTGCCGCGCGCGCCGGCATGCCGCCCAGCTCCATCGCCCATTTCGAGACAGGGCGTAAGCCGTCCTTTGATTCGCTGCGGCGACTCGCCAATGCGCTGGAGATTACCACTGACTATCTGCTGGGGCGCGTGGACAGCCCGGAACTGGCGCAGACGGGCGACCCCCTTTTCCGCGACATCGGCAAGCTGACCGGGAGCGACCGCGAGATTGCCAAGGACTTTCTGGAGATGCTCGCCAAGCGCAACGCGAAGAGGTACAAGGACCCGTGAGCCGGATATTCAGCCTGAAACTCGCCCGGCAGACGGCGGAAGCGTTCCTTCGGGATGAAGGCATTTCGACGCTGCCGGTCGATCCTTTTGCGATTGCGGAGAGCCGTGACATCTTGGTCGAGGGCAAGCCCGCGGAACATGACGGCGTATCCGGGATGCTGCTGCGGCACGGCAATGATTTCGGCATCGTCTTTGCCACTCATATTCCCAATCCCGGCTTTCAACGCTTCAGCGTCAGCCATGAACTTGGCCACTATTTCCTGCCCGGCCATGTCGACCAGGTCATCAAGGACGGTATCCATGTCTCGCGCGCCGGGTTCGTGACCAACGACCCCTATGAGCTGGAGGCTGATCACTTCGCTGCCGGGCTGCTGATGCCGGAAACACCCTTTCGGAACGCGATGGAGCGGTTCGACCCCGGCCTGGATGCGATCGACCAGATGGCCGAGTTATGCGTGACCTCGCGCACGGCGACGGCCATTCGGTTCGCGGAGCTGTCCGACGCTGCGGTCGCCGTCATTGTCAGCACCGGCGGCGTCATCGATTACTGCTTCATGTCGGAAGCCATAAAGGCGCTGCCGAAACTGGACTGGATTCGTAAAGGTACGCCGCTGCCGACGGGCACCGCGACGGCAACGCTCGCAGCGGACCCCGAACGCATCGGCGCAGGGGAGCGACTGAGCGACGAGACCGATGTGCGGGACTGGCTGGGCGGCACGACGCGCGCCGCAATAACAGAGGAATCCATCGGCCTGGGGCGCTACGGAAAGGTCCTGACGGTCCTGTCTTCAAACAGCATCAGCCAGGAGGACGACTCCGAGGATGGCGAAGACGATGAAGACAGCCTCGTCGAGAGTTGGACGCCTCGTTTCCGGCGATAACGAATTAGTCACACCAGGTATAATCGGCACAGCAATTAGCACTTCGGCTCCCTTCTGCCGAAGGAGAAATCAGGTGCTAGCGGACAAGGAGCAAATTCTCACGTCGCCGAATAAGCACCGATTTTCTGCGCTTCGAGATTGTCTGGTTTCGGGCACCCGACGTAAAGCCTCGATCGGCCGCACTGGGGGCGCATAGCGGACGCCAGTTTTGGCACCCTCAAATGGCAGGAAAGGGCCGGATGCGGCGGTGCGGTTTTTGAATTCGTGAACTCCACTCTCACTGCACCGGCATCGGTCGCAGCATGCCATCGGTTTCAAGTTTGAACGAACACCTGTTCACCAGCTACGCCCATGCCCGGCAGGTCATCACAGACTGGAGGACCGACTACAACAATCACCGGCCAGCGCGCGCACGCGTATTTGCAACCATGCCAGACCAAATCCAAGCATGACGGCTGCTGCAATCAACCCGAGACCTGGCGCCGCAAAGGGTGTCGTACCGAAGGTCGCCATCGGAATCGCGTTCTGGATCGAAGGGGTGCCGGGCAGGGCCGTCATGGTGAAAGTGAAGGCCCCGAGAGCGATGGTCGCAGGGATCAGCCGCGCAGGCAGGCCGGTTTGCGCAAAGAGCGCCCGCGCCAGAGGCCAAGCCGCGAATGCGACGACGAAAAGTGAAACGCCACCATAGGTGAGTAGCGCGCAGGCGAACACGATGGCAAGGATCGCGTTGCCCGAGCCCAAGGCGTTCGCAATGGCAGAAGCCAGTCGGGATGCCGCGCCCGACGTCTCCATGACCTTGCCGAAAAGCGCGCCCAGCAAGAAAAGGGGAAAGAAGGCAACGACAAAGCCACCGGTCGCCTGCATGAAGACCTGCGTATAGCCAGCGAGGACAGGAGCGCCTGATAGGAGCGCCGCAAGCATTGCCAGCACTGGCGCAAGGACAACAACCGAAATGCCGCGCCACGCGCCTGAGATCAGCAGCGCCAATGCGACAGTGATAAGAAAAACGCTCATACGGCCTCCTTGCTGCGGTGCAGCATAGGCGGGGTCGTTAACAAGGTCGAGCGGAGGAAAGCGTGATAAACCGAGAAATCTATGCAAATGTGCAGCGGGACGTCACTGCGTCCAATGGGCAACCGTACGAACAACCAGGCGTGCTAAGCGACCAACAGGATTTGGTCGTCGAATTGGTACGTTGGGCGGATGTATGATAACACCTTCAGAACAGTTCCCTGCGATACAGCCTTTCGGTTTCGTCAAGTCCGAATTCGCGGGCGTGAAGATGGCCGGTGTACACAGCGGCGGCGATTGTACCCGGAGCGATGGCGTCACCGATGCGGGCAATTGACCTCAAACTGTGATCAGGCCATTCCGCCTGCCGCTCCATCAAGGCGTGATAAAGTGCATCAACGGGGTCGCGTGCGGTAACCATGACGATCGTGTTGCATGCGACCCGCTGCTCCAGATCACAAGCCACGTGGTGCAGGCGAGCAGTACCGTCGCTTGCACCGGCCAAGGTGTACTTCTCGAAGAGCTGAACCGATAAGGCCCGTAACCGCGCCTCGATCAACCCCTGTTCGAGTGTAGCGTGCGTCCAAGCACTCACGTCTGACGCGGGTGTAACTAGTATCGTCTCATGGCCTTCGGCAACGAACTTTTCAGCCAGGACCGAACCCATATAGTAGCAGTCATCGTCATAGATCAGGACAGGCCCAGTGACTTCGGCACTCGCCATGACGTCATCGGGCGACAGAACGCGGATGTCATCGGCAATCGGAACCGGTCGGGCGTGCGTGCGCCCCGTACCGTCTCGCCGCCAGCAGGCACCGGTGGCAAGCACGACATGATCGACGCCCATCTCCAGCACGAGCTGTGCATCTAGATGGCTCTGCAGAAAAGTCTGGCAGTTGACGGCGGTTTCGATGTGATAGAGCCGGTGCTCGCGCACCCGGGCCCAAGCACCAAGACCAGGCAACCCGGATTCAAGCGTCACCCGCCCGCCAAGAACATCGCGAGCCTCAGCCAAGGTCACCTCGTAACCGCGCCGAACAAAGGTAGAAGCGGCCTCCAGACCGGCCGGGCCGCTGCCCACCACAAGCACGGATGTTTCACTCTTCTTTGGCGGAACGATCTCCGGATGCCAACCGCGACGGTATTCCTCACCCATGGTGGGGTTCTGCGTACAACGGAGGGGCACCATCGTGGAATCAGCAGTCACGCAGATGTTGCAGCCGATACATTCGCGGATTGCATCGATCTCGCCACGTTCGATCTTAGCAGGCAGGAATGGGTCAGCAATGGACGGGCGTGCGGCTCCAATGAAGTCCAGGATGCCACGGCGGATCTGCCCGACCATTGTGTCGGGTGAGCGTCGCGAACAACTGACGCTGTTCTGCCCAGTTTTCCGGGATTTCTGAT
>CAZRNL010000172.1:0-2358 GCA_964601395.1 uncultured Silicimonas sp.
CGATCGTCGGCATGATCTGCGGCACCTTGATCTTGAAGAAGATCTGGAACGGGTTTGCACCGTCGATGATCGCGGCCTCGATAGTCTCCTCGGGGATGCCTCGGAGCGCCGCCGACAGGATCACCATGGCGAAACCGGTCTGGATCCAGATCAAAACGACCATCAGAAAGAAGTTGTTGTAGAAAGGCAGGGTCAGCCACGTCTGCGGCTCGCCGTAAGGCAGCGTCGTCGTAAACACGTCCAGGACGGATTTCAGCGAGATCAGCGCAAGGATCGCGGAGAAGGCCGCCAGCAGCAGCCGCAGGGCCTTCAGGCCAGTGCCGGCCTGCGACCGTTCGTTGGTCAGGATCGGACGCGCAACAACCCAGGCGACAAACCCGAACACACCGGCCGACGCCAGAAAAAGAACGGCAGGAAGGATTTTCAGCGCCACGATAGAACCGAAGCCGCCATCGAACTGCATCCAGATGGCGTTCAGGATACCAATCTGGCCCACATCCTGAGGCCGCGTGTCATAGATCAACTTGAAGATGACGCTTGCGCCGACGAACGAAATCGCCATCGGCATGAAGATCAAGGACTTCGCTATGTTGCCCCACGAGATACGGTCTGTCAGTTGGGCGACCAGAAGTCCGAAGGCCGTCGCGGCGGCGGGCACCACGATCAGCCACAGCATGTTGTTGCGGATCGCTTCCCAGAACTTCGGCTCCGACGCCATCTGTGAATAGTTGGCAAGGCCGACGAAAGCGCCACCCTGACTGCGGTCGGTCAGCGACAGACGCAGTGTCTCGAAGACCGGATATCCGAGATAAAGGAGCAGGGCGAACATTGCCGGGAAGACGAAAAGCCAGGGACGGATCTGGTTCGCGCGGTTGATGTTCCGGCCGGCATTCGGCCCGGACGGGGGGAACAGAACCTTGTCGAGAAACAGGTTCGACAGGTAAAAATAGGCCAGACAGCCTCCGACACCGATCACGATTGTCACCAGACCGAGCAATGCGGGATGCATGTTCCCCTCCCTTCAGACGTAAGCCTGCGCTTGTTCTTGGCATTGTCCGAAGGCCCCGGAATTCCGGGGCCTTCGAAAGTGGTTCAATACAGGCTTACTTCAACGCGTCCCAGCTGGACTGGATCTCGTCGGTCACGCTCTGAGCATCCTTGCCCCCCGTGTAGTCGACCATACCGGTCCAGAACGTGCCAGCGCCAACGCCGCCCGGCATCAGGTCAGACCCGTCGAAACGGAAGGTTGTCGCGTTGACAAGGATCTCGCCTTGTCCGCGCAGTGCCGCGTTCATGTAGGCATCCAGGTTCACGCCCTTGTGCGGGGTCAGGAAGCCCGACTGGGCCATGAAGACCTCGTGTGCCAGCGGAAGCTGGAAGAACTTCATCAGTTCGTTGGTGGCGTCCGACGGATCGGTGATTGCCATCAGTGTGCCACCGCCCAGAACCGGGTTGCCCAGATCCTTTTCGGCATAGGCCGGGAAGTAGAAGAAGTCCACGTCGGCCCCGAACTCGATCCCTTCCGGGAAGAAGGCCGGTACAAAAGATGCCTGGCGGTGCATGTAGCACTGCGGCGGCGACGAGAAGAGACCTTTCGGGCTGTCGCGGAAATCGGTCGTGGCGACCGCGCCTGCGCCGCCCGACACTTTCGCATCGTCACGGGCAAAATATCCGAACTCCTCGATCGCGGCCACGACGCGTTCGTCGTTGAACGGGATCTCGTTGGTGGTCCAGGCGTCATAGACTTCTGGCGGTTGCGTGCGAAGCATCAGGTCCTCGACCCAGTCCGTCGCCGGCCAGCCAGTCGCGGCACCCGATCCCAGACCAATGCACCACGGCACCTCGCCATCGGCCACGATCTGTTCGGTCAGCGCCTTCAGTTCTTCCATGGACGTCGGGATCTCGTAGCCTGCGTCCTCGAAGTTCTCGGGAACATACCAGACCAGCGATTTGACGTTGACGTTGTAGAAGAAACCGAACAGCTGGTCATTGCCGTCCTGGTCGGCGTAGGTTCCAAGGTCGACCCACGACTGGCCGGCACCGTAGTTCTCGGCTGTCCACTCGCCCGTTCCTTCAGGCAGCGGTGACAGAAGACCTCGGGCAGCCATGTCGGCCGCAAGACCGGGCTGCGGGTACACCGCAATGTTGGGAGCAGCGCCAGCCTCGGCGTCGATCACGATCTGCTGCTCGAATGAATCCGAGCCCGTGTAGATCACTTCCGCGCCAGTGGCATCCGCGAAATAGGCAATGACCGAACGAAAGACGCCGTCTTCCGGCTGCAGCCATGGACCGGCGATCGTGACGGTCTGACCGCTCAGATCGGGCGCGTTCGCAGCCCATTCATTATAACTGTCCCAG
>CAZRNL010000172.1:2368-6752 GCA_964601395.1 uncultured Silicimonas sp.
GGCGCAACCAAAGCCGTTGATCAGACATTCCTATAACTGTCCCAGCTGAACTGACCGTCGGCTTCAGAAAACGGCAGGTGGCTGCCGGCCAGCGCACCTGTCGCCGACATGGCGGCAATTGCCACGCCTGCATACAAACTTCTCTTCATTGAGGTAACCTCCCAGTTTTGAGCTCGTGGCCCATAGGTATAACCCATCTCCGCGGGAATCAGTTTTCCAAAGCGGTTTGGATTGCGGCATGTTTTGCCCAAAGCATCCCTCCTGTCAATCCGGCAATTAGAAAACCTAATGGATTTAAAGCCTTGAAGGTCGCTTAATGCTGCGCTGCGGCGAAGCATGTCTTTGACATGACTTTTCGTTTGCGTATTGTGAGCCGGAATTCAAAGCGCTTTGAGGCTTACGGCATAAAGATGAATCTGAAAGAGCTCTCGTTAACACTCGGGCTTTCCCCGACGACCGTGAGCCGGGCCCTGAATGGCTACCCGGAAGTCAACGAGCGCACGCGACGTCGAGTTCTCGAAGCTGCGGCAACGCACAACTACACGCCGAACATCGGAGCGCGCCGACTGGCCACAGGAAGATCTATGGCGATCGGGCATGTCCTGCCGATGTCCACCAAGCACGAGATGGTCAACCCGATTTTCGCGGATTTCATTGCAGGAGCTGGCGAGATCTATTCACGCGCCGGCTACGACCTCGTGCTCTCGGTGGTCAGCGACACCGACGAGGAAACGTTTTACCGCGATCTTGCGTTGCGAGGCGCAGTCGACGGACTTGTCGTTCACGGGCCCCGACGGGCCGATCGGCGGATCGAAATGCTCTGCGACGTCGGCATCCCGTTCGTCGTGCATGGCCGCTCCAGCGAAGTGACGCTGGACTACAGTTGGCTCGACATCAACAACCGCCGCGCCTTTTTCCGGGCCACCAACTTCCTACTCGACCTCGGCCATCGTTCGATCGCACTGATCAACGGACTGGAGGACATGGACTTCGCGACGCGCCGTCTGGCCGGCTACAAGGGTGCGCTGGCGGAACGTGGTTTTCCCTTCAGGGAAACACTCGTCAGCCACCAGGAGATGACCGAGACTTACGGATATGAGACCGCGAGGCGCCTGTTGGCCACTTCGGATTGCCCGTCGGCGTTTCTGGTCTCATCGATCATCCCCGCCATCGGCGTGCGCCGGGCAATTTCCGATGCCGGCCTTCGCATGGGGCACGACGTCTCGGTCGTGATCCACGATGACGATCTGAGTTATTTCCGGAATGCCGGAGACGTGCCGATCTTTACCGCGATCCGATCTTCGGTGCGCGAAGCTGGCAAAGGTGTTGCAGAGATGCTCATCGCCGCGATAGGCAATCCTGACTTGCCGCCGCAGCAAACGCAGCTGGAGGCTGAATTAATGGTCGGTCAATCGACCGGCCCTGCCCCCGCTTTGCGTCGGGTTCTCGAACAAGGATAGACCAATGAAGCTGTCGCGCTCTGATTTCCCCGAGGATTTCCTCTTCGGGGTCGCAACCTCCAGTTACCAGATCGAAGGTCACGCCTTTGGAGGCGCAGGCCGCACCCACTGGGACGATTTCGCCGCTACTCCCGGCAATGTCGTCCGCGCCGAGAACGGGGCGCGGGCCTGCGATCACTTCCATAGAATGAACGATGATCTCGATCTCATCGCGAACCTTGGTGCCGACGTCTACCGGTTCTCGACCAGCTGGGCGCGCGTGCTTCCCGAAGGTCGCGGTCAGGTCAACGAGGCTGGTCTCGACTTCTACGAGCGCCTTGTCGACGGTTTGCTGGAGCGCGGCCTGAAGCCGGCGGCTACTCTCTACCACTGGGAACTGCCTTCGCCGCTCGCCGACGCGGGCGGATGGCGGAACCGCGACATCGCGGGCTGGTTCGCCGACTACACCGAGGCCTTGATGACGCGCATCGGCGACCGCGTCTGGTCGGCCGCCCCGATCAACGAACCGTGGTGCGTGGGCTGGCTGTCCCACTTCATGGGCCTCCACGCGCCCGGCCTGCGCGACATCCGGGCGACCGCCCGCGCGATGCACCATGTACTTCTGGCCCACGGACGCTGCATTGAGACAATGCGGGGACTGGGCATGAAGAACCTCGGCGCGGTCTGCAACTTCGAATGGGCCGCGCCCGCCGACGACAGCGAGGAAGCCGCGGCGGCCGCCGCGCGTTATGATGCAATCTACAACCGCTTCTTCATTGGTGGGCTCTTCAAGGGTGCCTATCCCGACCTCGTGCTCGAGGGACTGGCACCGCACTTGCCCGCGAATTGGCACGACGACTTCCCGATCATCACAACGCCCGTCGACTGGTTCGGCATCAACTATTACACACGCAAATTGATCTCGGCCGCGCCCGGCGAACCCTGGCCATCCTACGTTGAAGGCAAGGGCGACCTGCCTCTGACCACGATGGGTTGGGAAATTTATCCCGATGGTCTCTACAATTTTCTTGAACGCACACAGAAGGAATACACCGGAGATCTGCCGATCTACGTCACTGAGAACGGGATGAGCGCAAGCGACACCATCAGCTCCGACGGTACCGTGTCGGACACGTTCCGCTCTGAATATCTCGACTCGCACCTCGCGAGTGTTCTGCAGGCTCGCGCTGAAGCCGTTCCGGTGTACGGCTATTTCACCTGGTCGCTGATGGACAACTTCGAGTGGTCGCTCGGCTATGAAAAGCGGTTCGGTCTTGTGCATGTCGACTTCGACACCTTGAAGCGTACGCCGAAAGCATCCTATCACGCACTCAAGGCCGCGCTTGCCCGCTGACCTGCATGCCGGAGACTTGGCTTATGCCGAAACACCCTGACAACACCCTCACGCTCGTCGCCGACGTGGGTGGAACGAACACCCGAGTTGCATTGGCCGAGGGCGCGCGACTGTTGCCGGACACCGTGCGAAAATACCGGAACGCCGATTATCCGGGGCTGGAAAGTGTCCTGCGCCTCTATATCGAGGAAGAGGACGGCGTCGATTGTATCGCCGCGGCAGTGGCCGTCGCGGGTCCGGTACGCGACGGAAAGGGAGAGCTGACAAATCTCGACTGGTCGATCGATGAAGACTCCGTTGCCCGCGCGACGGGGGCCGAGCGCGCCGCCGTACTCAACGACCTGCAGGCGCAGGGTCATGCGATGGGTGTCATAGCGCCCGAGAACCTTCGCCTGGTCGTCCCCGGACCCGAGGCCGATGCGATGGGCACTAAAATGGTCATCGGTGTCGGCACCGGATTCAATATCGCTCCGGTCTTCGAGACGTCCTTCGGCCGCATCGTCCCGCCCTCTGAATCGGGCCATGCCAACATGCCCCTTCGCACCGAAGAAGAGTTGCGCCTTCTCAAGTTCGTTGAAGGTGCCCACGGATTTCCTGCAGTTGAGGATGTGCTCTCGGGCCGTGGTCTGGAGCGGATCTACGCGTGGCGCCGCAGCGAGTCCGGCGACCCCGCCGAAAAGCGTGCCGCCGATATCATGTCCGCCTGCGACGACGGCTCCGACCCGGTCGCGCGCGAGGCGGTCGAATGGTTCGTCCTGATCCTCGGCACCGTCGCTGGCAATCTGGCGCTGATCCACCTACCCTTCGGCGGCATATATCTGATCGGTGGCGTGACCCGCGCCGTCACCCCCTATTTCGAGACTTTCGGGTTCTCCGACAGTTTCCGTGACAAGGGCCGCTTCGCGGGTTTCATGAAGAATTTTGCGGTCTGGGTCGTCGAGGACGACTTCGCTGCCCTGAGTGGCATGGCCAACCACATGGCTGGCAAAGCCTGACTGCCGAACCAGCAACCCTCGTAACTACGTCTTAACGACCGCCGCGCTAGGAAGGCGATGCTCTCGGATTCGATGGATCCGAGGGGTTCGATCCGTGACGAGAGGTGTGCGAATGGTCAGACGTCTGATCCTGAAGGAACGGCTCGATTCCGCAGCCGCCGAAGATCTGCGAGATGAACTGGAAACGGTCGTTGACGAGGACGTGGTGCTCGAAGCCTCGGCCGTGACCGTTCTGGGTGGACTATGCCTTGAGTTGCTCATGGGCGCCCGCCAGGTCTGGTCGGCGGCAGGACGCGAATTCAGCGTGGAAAACCCCTCTTTGGCGTTCGAGGAAAACCTCGTCCGTCTTGGGCTTTCCGCTGAACAACTGAACGCCGGAGGCGCGGCATGAGCATTGCGGTCCTGGCCGTCGACGACAGCCGCACCATGCGCGACATGATCTCGCTGGCGCTGCGCGATCAGGGATTCGACGTGACCGTCGCCGAAGACGGCCAGCATGGACTCGAAGTTCTGGAAGGCATGGCGCCCGACGTTATCATCACGGACATCAACATGCCCCGCCTCGACGGCTTCGGCTTCATCGACGCCGTGCGCAG
>CAZRNL010000173.1:0-6725 GCA_964601395.1 uncultured Silicimonas sp.
GCCGCCGGTTTCGACCTCTTCGGCATAGCGCCGCTCGGCACCGCCGAAGATCAGTGTGCGGATATGTTTCGTCGGTCGGACCGGCGCTGGGTTCGCGCCGTCTTCCGGCGACGCGACGGTGGCGTAGTAGGCGACGAGGTTCTTCAGCGTGTCCTGATGGTTCGCCGCGGTGTTGTCGACGAAGATCAACGGCAGGTCGGTCTTGACGCCGTCTACATCCATCTCGAAACGGATGTTGCCGGCCTCTGCGGAGAACATTCGGGGCCAGAAGGCAATGCCGCGGCCATTGTCGCCAAGCCCGATCCGGCCGTTCGCGCCAACGCCCATCTTCTCTGCTGCATCATCGTTAGGATCGACGATGTCCGGTGTCGTGGTCGTCAGCAGATTAAGGCGCTTCACCGGGAAGTGCCGTCCGCCGAACGGCTGCTTGACCGCCGGGTAAAGCTTCTCGGGATCGGCAACGCGGATGTACATCCGCTGCCGGAGCGGCGCCGAGATCGCGCCGGAGGCCATATCCATATGGAAGATGCGCTCGGTCACTTTGACGAGCGAGGCGCGCAGGCCGAGCGGGAAGAGGAAACCCTTGTAGACGATCTCGGTATAGATGTCGCGCCCGAGGTTCGTCCATTGCTGCCAGCGCTCGATGCCGAGCGCGTCGAAAATTGGCGCATTGTCCTGCCAGAAGAGCGCTCCGGCCGGAGGCTGGAAGCCGGTGTCGTGGCGTAGCGTTCCGCCGATGCCGGACAGGGCCAGTTCGGTGACATTGAGCGTCCTCGGCTGATAGATCGCGCTGCCCGGCATGACGTCCCAGACCGCGGACCGGCTGGTGGGTTCGAACTGGCTCGAATCCCGCTTGAGCATGCCGCCCTCGTCGCGCCGGCCGATGACCGGAAGACCCCAGGCCGAACTTAGCAGCACGAGTTGGTGGCGGTCGCGTGCATCCATCGGGCCGCGGAAGCGCGTGATGTCCTGCATCGCCGGCGTGTTGCGCTCGCGGAAAAAGGCGCAGAGGCGCGCGACGAGGCCGGGAACCTCGCTGGCGGGACGTTCGCAGGCGGTGACGGGCATGCCGTTCTCGTCTGTGGTCTGCAAGTGTTTCAGCTGGTCCAGTTCCGCCTTGCTCATGGTCGGGGACTGGCTTTGGATGCGGCTCAGGAACCACGGGTCGAAGGCGCCGCCGGGAGGCTCAGCGAGGGGCATCCCGGTGCCGTGTTCGGCAAACCGAGTGAGCAGCGCGCCGGGACGCAGGTCGGGCGAGTGAACCGCGCGCAGACCCGGGTTCAGGCCGAGCCCGTCGGCCTCGGTGACGAACTGCGCCTGCCAGAGCGCCTCGGCTTTGCGGATCACGGGTTTCTCGGCGCGTTGCTTCTGTTCGCCTGCCGGCGGGTCGTAGTCGTAGGCGTCGCCGTCGCGATCTTTGAAAAGGTTGCGCCCTGAGGCGAGGACAACAGCGTTCTGGTGCGGCGAGAGCGTCAGACGGGCCGGTATCTCGATCGCCGTCTCGAGCGCTGTCGGGGGCTTCAGAGACGTGGCGATGTCGGCGAGTCGGGTGCGCGCGGAGGTCTCGGTGTCAATTCGGAACCCGAGCCGGGCCAGCATGGCGTCGCCGGAGGTGTCGGCGATGCGGGCTCGACGCGCCGAGATCAGGCCGAGCTCGCCCGGATCGTAGACGATCTCGGCCCGCGCCGTGACGGCCAGCTCCATGCCCTGGAAGGTGGTCAGCGTGTCGAGGTGGAACGGCAGGCTCTCGCGGGGTAGCCGCTGGTTGTAGTCCTCAGGCTGGTCGAGGTCGAGGTCCTCGCGGATGCGGATGGCGTCGAGACCGTCGCGGCAGTTGACGCGGAACGCCAGCCGTGAGGGGTTCGACAGGCGCGCGCGGGACGGCTTGGAGAGGTCCTCGCGCTTGAACAGCGCGTTCCGGAAGGCGAGGGTGACGGCGGCGGCGCGCCGGTCCAGAATTCCTTTCGTGGCCTTCGCCTGGCTGGCGTCGTTGGGATGGATCAGTTTGCCGATCTTGTCGGTGGACAACGGGACGTGCTCGATCTCGGTCGGGTCCGAGCGCTTCGGCCGGTCGGCGCTGACGAGCTTCCGGACTGCCGGAGCGGCGGTGTCGGGCGCGATCAGCAGGCTGATCATCTGTTCGCGCCAGAAGTCGCGGTAGCGCTGGTAGAGCGGCAGCATGCCCTCGACCTGAAGCGCGATGCGAAGCGCCTCGTCGAAGCGCTGGACCTCGGTTTCGGGCTTGATCCGGCCGGCATGGCCCAGGGCGTTGCCGAGCATGTCGTTGACGATTGGTTCGGCCTTGGATTGCCAATAGGCGTCGAACATCTTGCGGACGTATTGGCGCACGTCGACGTCCATGCCAACAGGGCCGACATAGACAAACTGGTGGGCGGGGGCATCGGGCCTCGCGATTGCCTTGTAGTCCCTCAGCCAGTCTTCGAACTCCCTGAACTGCTCCTGCGCGCTCGGACTTGTGGCGGTGGTCGCATCCCGTTTGAACTTTGCAACCTCTTGGCGGAATCCCGTGAGGTCCGCTCCAGCGCGGAGCAGTGTGGCGATGGCATCGCTCAGGTGAACCCGGTTGTCGCTGTCGAACACGATCTCGGTGCCGGTGACCTTGAACAGCGGAGGCGTGCCGTTTTCGTAGCCGGCGTAGATCAGCTTTTTGGTCTCGCGGTTGAAGGTCAGCTTCAACTTGATCTCGACGTCCGGCAGCGGCGGCGCGGTCTGGAAGAACCGGGCTTCCTCGAACAGGTGCTGCGGCGGGAACTCGACGATGAGGGTGGGGCGCGTGTCGTGCGGCTGGAGCGCGTCGAAATCGCCGCTGCGCGTGGTGATGTCGCAGCTCGTGTTGTAGCTCACGAACTCCTGCCGGTCGTCGCGGAACGACAGCGCCAGATCGGAGAAGCCGAACTTGAGCGCCAACAGGTTCTCGGAACGGCTGGCGCGGAGCGCCGCGCGGGAGAGATCGAGGCGGGCGAACTCGGCGCCTTTCCGGGGAGCGAGGTCGAGGAAGCTGCCGATGGGCGGACGCTCGAGCGCGTGCCGGGAGTAAAAGATCCGCAGCGCGCTCGGCGCGAAGGTCAGGCGCGAGTACTGCGCGCCGGGCAGGGCGACCCCGGCCTCGACGATGCCCACCTCGGCTTCGATGAGCTCTGTGACCGGCTTTATCCGCGTCCCGCCGGCCGTGCCCGGCCAGTCGAAAAGGGCCGTCACCGGCCAGCCGCGTCGTGTTGGAAAGGAGAAGTCCTGTTCGGTGCTCTCGACGCCTTCGTCCCTGATCCCTTGGGTGACCAGTTGCCCTAAGGGCGTCGTGGTCTTGACGTAGCGGGTGTCGGCGTTGCCGGATGCCGCGGCGGTCTGGGAGTCGGACGCCCCGCCGTATCGCGCCTGGAAACTGACGCTTCCCGAGTTAGCGGCGGGAAACGCGTCGTCAAGAACGTCCGCATGGTCGGCGCGTTCGAGCAGCGTACCGACCATGACGGGCAAGTGTCTGGCCGAGTGCAGGTCGTTCTGTCCCTCGAAGGACACGCCGGTCCATTCCGACTGCAGCATCGCTTCGGCGCGGAGCGGGTTCGCCGCCTCCGATCCGCCCTCGGACGCCTGCATCCTGAAAAAGACCCGCTTGGTCTTCTGGTCCCATTGACCACGGAAGCCAGGCGCATCGCGGCCGTCTCCGATCTCGATCCGTTGCGATGATTCCCGATCGGGTGTCGCCGCGCCATAGAGTGGCGCTTCGGAGGCCGCTCCGGATTCCCGGTTGGCGACCGTCGGCCAGAAGATGTCGAGTTCGGAAAGCGCTACGCGGCCGCCGAACGCGGCGAGGGCAGCCCTCTCGCTGCGGACGTGCCAGACTCCGCTGCTGGAGAACCAGAGATCGACCGACGGATTGCCCGCGCCCGCGCGCGGCGTGATCAGCCCGTTGAACATCAGCGCCGCCGTGTTCGTGATCCGCTTCAGCGGCACGTCGAGGTAAAGGTCGCGGCTGCGGTCCTTCTTTTGCTCTTCCCGCTCCTCCCGTTCGGGCTGCTTGATGAACTCGCGGAAGAGCAGCGGGTGCCGTATGTCGTTTTCGACCTTCCCGGACATCTCGAACGTCGCCAGCGCGGTCGGGCGGCGTTCGCTGCTCCAGATGTCGGTCGTGGCGCTTAGGACGAAGCGCTTCACCTCCGTCTCCGGATCGTCCGGCAAGGGCATGCTTGTCTGCTTGAAGATGAAGGTGATCGACCGGCGCTGACCGGGCCGCGGCTTCAGGCGGCCGTAGGACACGTCGGCGACGCGCAATTCGTAGGTCAGGAGCCCCGTGTACGACGTGCGGGTCTTCAGGGCGAAATAGACCCTGGGGCCGAAGCTCTCGGGACGCAGGCGCCAGAACCTGTCCCGCGTCTCCCCGCGCGACTGTTCGGTGATATCGGCGAACTCGGAGGGGAAGGCTTCGGGTTCGGGGGGCGTCGCGGCGGTGTCGGGGGCCGGCTCGAGTTCGTCGGGCTCGACCGGTTCGCGTGTCACGATGCTGATGTCGAGGACGCGCGCGCCTTTGGCTTCGGGATCGTTGCTCCAGGCGAACCGCAGGGCGGTTTCGTCCCATTTCTCGTCCGCCTCCTTGCCGAATGCGGCGGAGGCGATTGTCATTGCGCCGACGCTGCCGAGAAACGTCCGGCGCGTGATCGGGAACTCGAATTCGTTCGGGCCGGACGATTGTTCTGCGTCGCTTGTGTCGAATGGTCCCATTTAAATGTTTCCAGTCATGCGGATTGTGAATTTCAGAGCAGGCAATTACGCGCCGATGATCGTCACATCCCCCTTTTTGCCAGATTGTGCAGGATCAGATGCGTCCGCTGCGACCATGTGTCGTGCTCGCCGGTGGACATCGGCCAGCCGAGCCAGAAGTACGTCGATGCGGGGCTGACGCGCGATGTGAAGACAAGTGGCTGGGCGGGATAGGCGGCGGTCGCCTCAAGGTAGGCATCGACGATGGCGTCGGCCTCGACTTCCAGCTCCGGGTCATGCATGAGACGGCGGAGGGTCGCGAGCGGGTCCTCGTCCGGCGAGCAGCCCATGGGAGAGACGTAGAGACCTCTCTCCTTCGCCTTGATGCCGTAGTCGAGATTGGCAAGCGTCTTCGCCCGGGTGGCCGTCTCGATCGAGAAGCCGCGCCACGATCCCGCCAGTTCACCCGCGATGGCGCGGGCGCCGAGGTCGGCGTCGTCGAAGAAGACGTCGATGGACACCGCTTGGAGCGGGTCGTCTTCTTCCTGGTCCGGCAGCGGGCAGAGGAGAAGGCCGCTTCCCCGCTCGACCGGATCGCCGCCGTCGGCACGTGTCAGGGTGCACCCGACCGCTGCCAGCCCGTCGATCGCCGCCTCGATGTTTTGCGACCGGGGCAGGAGCGCGGACTTGGATCCGAGTTTGGCGATGGTCGCGTGGCTCAGGGGGTTCGGCGGAAAGAAACTTTCCGCCGCGGTGAGCGCGGGCGCGTAGACCTGTCTTGACAATCTCCCGCGATCTAGAAGTGAAAACAGTGCGTTGCGGGCCTCCGGCGTGTCCAGAACCGTGCCGGTTGGATTGAGATAGGCCATGTAGCCGCAACCTGAAGAGGCCGGCGGTGACTGCGGACCGCGCCAGCTTGTCGTGCGGGCCGTGGCGTGTGCGAGGCCGTCAACCACGCGGTGCGGCAGTTCGCCGGTGCTGTCGCGCGCGCCGCCGGACAGCTGACGCGGACGCTCGGGCAGAGTTCCGGCGGGATGCCAGATCAAACGGTGCGGCATGGGGCGCGGCTCCAGGCCGGCGCTCATGCCCCACCAGGACCTACGCTCCCACCGGACGTAGTCGGGGTCGGGCGACGCGACCATCTCGAACGGACCCGTTCCGACCGGAGGCAGGTTCCGGAACGCCTCGGGGCTGTCGACTTGGCTCCAGATGTGGCTGGGAACGATCGGGTAGCTGGTCCCGTCGGACGCGGCGAAGTGCCGGATGATGAAATCCGGATCGGGGGCGTTCAGGCCGATGCGCACGACCGACGGCGAGATGACTTCGACATCGCGCAGCGCGGCCTGGACGTCGGCGACGTGCGGTGCGGTCATGTTGGGCCGGTTCCGTGGAAACAGCAGGCTGAATGCCACGTCATCGGCGGTGAACCGGGTGCCGTCGGACCACTTCGCTTGGGGGTTCAGCAGGATCGTGACATTCAGATTCCCGTTCTCGAACGTGGCGTCCGTGGCTAGCCAGCGCTTCAGCGATCCGGTCGTCGCGTCGACGAAGAACAGTGGTTCGAGCATGGACTGGATCGCGCCGCGATATTTATCGGCGTCACCTTCGAACCAATTGTAGTTTCCAGGGGTAAATCCTCCACGGACGACTTCAAAATGAACGGTCTCGTCTTCGTCGATTACTTCGTGTGAATTACAGATCTGACCCCAGAAAAGAAGCATGAGGGTTCCGATGGCCGCAACTAGCCTCAAGACAGTATTCCTTCTTCACTAGCGTTCCCCGCCTGACATAGATTCCCAATCTTGGTCTGTCGTGTCATGATGGGCAGATGAGACGCTCCGACATCTGCCTTTTTCTTGGCCCCGCCGACCGCGCCGAGCTTCAAGCTCTGATGAGCAACCGCAACACGCCGCGCAAGCTCGCCTGGCGGGCGGGCATCGTGCTTGCGGCCGCGGACGGCGAGGGCACTGTCGAGATCATGCGGCGGACGGGCATGTCGAAGCCGACGGTCT